>JALSGU010000169.1 GCA_026982575.1 Paracoccaceae bacterium
GAACGTGCCGGTTTTGAGGTGCGCGATGTGCATCCAACCCATTATGGCCGCATGTGCCCGATTGAAACCCCCGAGGGGCCGAATATTGGTCTGATCAACAGTCTTGCGTCTTTTGCCAAAGTCAACAAATACGGCTTTATCGAAACCCCGTATCGCACGGTAAAGGATGGTCAGGTAACCGACGAAGTCCGTTATATGTCGGCTACCGAAGAAATGCGCTATACTGTGGCACAAGCCAACGCCAATCTGGACGAAGACGGCCGTTTCAAAAACGATCTGATCTCCACCCGTCAGGGCGGTGAACATATGTTGAATCCGCCGGAAAACATTGACCTGATCGATGTTTCACCCAAACAGCTGGTATCGGTTGCGGCGTCCTTGATTCCATTTCTGGAAAACGACGATGCGAACCGGGCCCTGATGGGGTCAAACATGCAACGTCAAGCGGTGCCTTTGGTAAAAGCCGAAGCACCCTATGTGGGCACCGGTATCGAAGAAATCGTAGCACGGGATTCCGGCGCTGCGATTGTGGCAACGCGCGATGGTGTGATTGACCAGGTAGACGCCATGCGCATTGTTGTGCGCGCCACGGCTGACCTGTCGGTTGGTGATCCCGGCGTGGATATTTACCGACTTAGGAAATTCCAGCGTTCAAACCAGAATACCTGTATCAACCAGCGCCCCTTGGTGAAGGTTGGCGATCTGGTCCACAAAGGCGAGGTTATTGCTGACGGCCCCTCCACTGATCTGGGTGAATTGGCGCTGGGTAAAAACGTGATGGTCGCGTTTATGCCTTGGAACGGCTATAACTATGAGGATTCCATCCTGATCTCCGAACGTATCGTTAAGGATGATGTGTTCACCTCGATCCACATTGAGGAATTCGAGGTTGCAGCCCGTGATACGAAATTGGGACCAGAGGAAATCACCCGTGATATTCCAAATGTAGGCGAAGAAGCCCTGCGCAATCTGGACGAAGCCGGTATCGTTTATATCGGTGCCGAAGTAGGCCCGAGCGACATCTTGGTGGGTAAAATCACCCCCAAAGGCGAAAGCGCCATGACCCCCGAGGAAAAACTGCTTCGGGCGATCTTTGGTGAAAAAGCATCCGATGTGCGTGACACATCCTTGCGTCTGAAACCGGGCGATTTTGGCACGGTTGTTGAAGTGCGGGTGTTTAACCGCCACGGCATCGACAAAGACGAGCGCGCCATCCAGATCGAGCGCGAAGAAGTCGAACAGCTGTCGCGCGACCGCGACGATGAAATGGATATTCTGGAGCGCAATACCTATAATCGCCTCAAATCCATGATCATTGGCAAAAAGGCTGTCAAAGGCCCCAAAGGTGTAAAAGCCGGTTCTGAAATCAATGAGGAACTGCTGGAAACCCTAAGCCGTGGCCAATGGTGGCAGCTGGCGCTGGCCGAAGATGATGACGCGGCGCAGGTAGAGGCCTTGAACGGACAGTTCGAAGCCGCAAAAGACCGCATGCAAGCACGTTTTGACGACAAGGTTGAAAAAATCCGCCGTGGCGATGATCTGCCACCGGGCGCCATGAAAGTGGTTAAGGTATTTGTCGCTGTAAAACGCAAATTGCAGCCCGGCGATAAAATGGCCGGTCGGCACGGCAACAAAGGCGTTATTTCCAAAGTTGTGCCCCAAGAAGACATGCCGTTTATGGCGGATGGTACCCCTGTTGATGTGGTGCTGAACCCGCTTGGTGTGCCTTCGCGTATGAACATCGGGCAAATCCTCGAAACCCATATGGGTTGGGCGGCGCATAATCTGGGCAACTCGATTGATGACGCGCTAAAGGAATATCGCCGCACCGGCGACATGACCCCTGTCGAGGGCGCTATGAAAATCGCTTATGGCGAGGATACATATGCCGAGGCCACCAAAGGCTTTAACCAGGATCAAATTCTTGAGGCCGCCAGCAATGTCACTGGCGGTGTGCCGATTGCCACGCCTGTTTTTGATGGCGCCAAAGAGGCCGACGTAAACGATGCCCTGACCCGTGCGGGTCTGGATACATCGGGTCAATCAATTGTGTTTGATGGCCGCACCGGCGAGCAATTCGCCCGCCCTGTTACGGTTGGCATCAAATATATCCTGAAACTGCACCACCTTGTGGATGACAAAATCCACGCGCGTTCCACTGGCCCATACAGCCTTGTGACCCAACAACCGCTGGGCGGCAAAGCCCAGTTTGGCGGGCAGCGTTTTGGGGAAATGGAAGTCTGGGCGCTCGAAGCATATGGCGCGGCGTATACGCTGCAAGAAATGCTGACGGTGAAATCCGATGACGTTGCCGGACGGACGAAAGTCTATGAAAGCATTGTCAAAGGCGAAGACAATTTTGAGGCCGGTGTGCCGGAATCGTTTAACGTGTTGGTCAAGGAAATTCGCTCGCTCGGTATGAATATCGAGCTGACGGATTCGGAGGCGGAGTAGGGGCGTGTTGCAAAACATCGCCACTACATTTGAAATTAGATTGAGGATCATAAAATGAACCAGGAAATCACAAACCCGTTTAATCCGGTCCAGCCGATGAAAACGTTTGACGAAATCAAAATCTCTCTGGCCTCGCCAGAGCGGATTTTATCATGGTCGTTCGGGGAGATTAAAAAACCCGAAACCATCAATTACCGCACGTTCAAGCCCGAACGTGACGGGTTGTTCTGCGCGCGTATCTTTGGCCCGATCAAGGATTATGAATGCCTGTGCGGCAAATATAAACGCATGAAATATCGCGGCGTAACCTGCGAAAAATGTGGTGTTGAAGTCACGCTTCAAAAAGTGCGCCGTGAGCGCATGGGCCATATTGATCTGGCCGCACCTGTGGCGCATATCTGGTTCCTCAAATCCTTGCCGTCGCGCATCGGTTTGATGCTGGACATGACCCTGCGTGATCTGGAACGTATTCTTTACTTTGAACAATATGTGGTGATCGAGCCGGGCTTGACCGAGCTGGAACACGGTCAATTGCTAACCGAAGAAGAATTTCTTGATGCCGAAGATCAATACGGTGCAGATGCATTTACCGCCGGTATTGGCGCCGAAGCCATCCGCGAAATGCTGGCCGCGATTGATCTGGACGCCGAGGCCGAACAGCTGCGCGCTGATCTTGAGGTTGCCACCGGCGAGCTGAAGCCAAAGAAAATCATCAAACGCCTGAAACTGGTGGAAAATTTCCGTGGTTCCGGCAACCGTCCTGAATGGATGGTAATGACGGTTATTCCGGTGATCCCACCCGAATTGCGCCCGTTGGTGCCGCTGGACGGGGGGCGTTTCGCGACCTCGGATCTCAACGATCTGTATCGCCGCGTTATCAACCGTAACAACCGCCTTAAACGTCTGATTGATCTGCGCGCGCCGGATATCATTATCCGTAACGAAAAACGCATGTTGCAAGAATCCGTGGATGCGTTGTTTGACAATGGCCGTCGTGGCCGCGTGATTACAGGGGGCAATAAACGCCCGCTGAAATCGCTGTCTGACATGCTTAAGGGTAAACAAGGTCGTTTCCGTCAAAACCTTTTGGGTAAGCGCGTCGATTTCTCGGGTCGCTCAGTCATTGTGACCGGCCCTGAACTGAAGCTGCATCAATGTGGCCTGCCCAAAAAGATGGCGCTGGAGCTGTTCAAACCGTTTATCTATTCGCGGCTTGAGGCCAAAGGCATGTCCTCGACCGTGAAACAAGCCAAAAAGCTGGTTGAGCGCGAACATCCCGATGTTTGGGATATTCTGGACGAAGTGATCCGCGAACATCCCGTGATGCTGAACCGTGCGCCAACCTTGCACCGTTTGGGCATTCAGGCGTTTGAACCCGTGTTGATCGAGGGCAAAGCCATTCAGCTTCACCCGCTGGTTTGCTCGGCCTTTAACGCTGACTTTGACGGTGACCAAATGGCGGTGCACGTGCCGCTTAGCCTCGAAGCACAGCTGGAATGTCGTGTCTTGATGATGTCCACCAATAACGTGCTGTCGCCTTCAAACGGTCAGCCGATTATTGTGCCGTCACAAGATATGATCCTGGGCCTTTATTATGTCACGCTGGAACGCAAAGGCATGAAGGGCGAAGGCATGAAATTTTCCAGCATGGAAGAAATTGACCATGCGCTCGAAAATGGTGACTTGCATTTACACGCCAAAATCACCGCGCGTGTTGAACAGATCGACGCTGAAGGCAATTCCTATATGGAGCGGTTCGAAACAACCGCTGGCCGTGTGCGTCTTGCGCAATTGCTGCCGAAAAACCACAAGGCACCGTTCAGCATCATCAACCGCCTGCTTCGCAAAAAAGAAGTCGGCGAGGTGATCGACACGGTTTACCGCCATTGTGGCCAGAAAGAATCGGTTATTTTCTGTGACCAGATCATGACGCTTGGCTTTACCGAGGCCTTCAAGGCCGGTATTTCCTTTGGCAAAGACGACATCATTATTCCCGACACCAAATGGCCCACCGTTAATGCTGTGCGCGACAAGGTGAAAGAATTTGAACAGCAGTATATGGACGGCCTGATTACCAAGCTGGAAAAATACAACAAAGCTGTGGATGTCTGGTCAAAATGCTCGGATGAAGTTGCGGACCAGATGATGGGCGAGATTTCATCCATGCAGATCGCCGAAGATGGCTCTGAAATGGAACCAAATTCGGTTTACATGATGGCCCATTCCGGCGCGCGTGGTTCCCCTGCGCAGATGAAACAGCTGGGCGGTATGCGCGGTTTGATGGCCAAACCTTCGGGCGATATTATCGAAACACCGATTGTGTCGAACTTTAAAGAAGGCCTGACGGTGCTTGAATATTTCAACTCCACCCACGGGGCGCGTAAGGGTCTTGCGGATACGGCGTTGAAAACCGCGAACTCGGGCTATCTGACCCGCCGGTTGGTTGATGTTGCACAAGATTGTATCGTTCGTATGGATGATTGCGGCACCGATATTTCGATCAAGGCTTCAGCCGCGATTAATGATGGCGAGGTAATTTCGCCGCTGGCAGAACGTATTCTGGGCCGCGTTGTGGCCGAGGATGTGCTGCACCCGAAAACCGGTGAAATGCTGGCACCGCGCAATACTTTGCTGGATGAAAGCAAAGCCGATGAGATCGATGCGGCTGGCTTGCAATCGGTTCAGGTGCGCAGCCCGCTGACCTGCGAAGCCGAAGACGGTATTTGCGCGCAATGTTATGGCCGTGATCTGGCCCGTGGTTCCAAGGTGAACCCCGGCGAGGCCGTGGGCATTATTGCCGCACAATCCATTGGCGAACCCGGCACACAGCTAACCATGCGGACCTTCCACATTGGCGGCATTGCGCAGGGTGGTTCTTCGCAAACCACGCAGGATGCGTCAGTTGACGGCAAAATCGAATTCCGCGACACCAACACGTTGACAAATACCAAAGGCGATATTGTGGTCATGGACCGCAAGATGCAGATGGCAATTATCGATGAAAACGGTCAGGAGCTGATTTCCTATAAAATCGGCTATGGTTCCAAGCTGAACGTCAAAAAAGGTGCCAAGGTCAAACGCGGTGACAAGCTTTATGAATGGGATCCGTTTACCTTGCCGATCATTGCCGAAAAAGCCGGTATTGCCAAATTTGTCGATCTGACCATGGGGATTTCCTTGCGCGAAGAAAGCGATGACGCGACCGGCCTTACCCAGAAAATCGTGTCCGATTGGCGCGCCACTGCCAAGGGTGGGGATCTCAAACCCGAGATCATCATCATGGACGCGGCAACCGGCGAACCGATGCGGCTTGATAATGGCAACCCTGCTAAACACACCATGTCGATCGACGCTATTTTGTCGGTTGAGGATGGTCAGGAGATCAAAATCGGTGATGTTGTCGCGCGTATCCCGCGCGAAGGCACCAAGGTTAAGGACATCACCGGTGGTCTGCCCCGCGTTGCGGAATTGTTTGAGGCACGTCGCCCCAAAGATCACGCGATCATTGCGGAAATCGACGGCTATGTGCGCTTTGGCAAAGACTATAAAAACAAGCGTCGCATTGCCATTGAACCTGCGGATGACAGTCTGGAAAACGTCGAATATATGGTGCCAAAAGGCCGCCATATTCCGGTGCAAGAAGGTGATTTCATCTCCAAGGGTGAATACATCATGGATGGCAATCCGGCACCGCATGACATTTTGGCGATCATGGGTGTAGAAGCCTTGGCCGAATACATGGTTGACGAAGTGCAGGATGTTTACCGGCTGCAAGGCGTGAAGATCAACGATAAACATATCGAAGTGATCGTGCGCCAGATGCTGCAAAAATGGGAAGTCACCCATTCGGGCGGCACCATTTTGCTAAAAGGTGAACAGGTCGACAAATTCGAATTCCTTGAAGCCTGCGAAAAAGCCGTTGCGGA
>JALSGU010000170.1 GCA_026982575.1 Paracoccaceae bacterium
AACCGCAACAGCTTTGACAAGGCCCGGGTTCTGGACCTCGCCATCAGTGACACAACCGGCACCGCCGAAATGTTCTTTCCCAAAGGCAATAATCTGGGCGAAGGCCGAATTTCACTGCCTTATGGCAGCACTGCCGGTCATGCGACAATATTAACCAAAACCAAAACCATGGTGGATTGCCTGCGCGATGAAAATATTACCGGCATTGATCTGTTGAAAGTCGATGTCGAGGGTCTGGAGGATCGGGTGATCTGGCCACTGCTGGACGGGCCAAAGGCCCATTGGCCGACACGCATATATTTCGAGGTGGCCCATGGTCAAAGCTGGCAGTATCCACTGCTGGAAAAGCTGGCAGAATGCGGGTATATGCTGGAACAGGATTATGGCAATAACCGGCTTTATTTACTTAAATAAAACCTGTTGACATCCCCCCCCGTTATTCCTATTTTCCGCGCGCTCGGGTGACGTATGTTTACTGATTCCGATACAAGCCACAATTTGGCGGTCATGAACCGGGTTTACACCTCGTTCCTCTGGAATTTCGCCGCGCCGGACAATTACCACGTCCGAGGCGGCAATTTGGCATTCTGTGCATTCGGTGCAGGGTGTCGTAAGTATTGAAACGGGTTGAACGGGGTTTTAACTGCATGCCAACGATCCAACAGCTGATCCGCAAACCGCGGAAGCCTAAAGTAAAGCGTCAAAAGTCGATGCATCTTCAGGCATGCCCGCAAAAACGCGGCGTATGCACACGTGTTTACACAACCACACCTAAAAAGCCGAACTCGGCGATGCGTAAGGTTGCCAAAGTGCGCCTGACCAACGGGTTCGAGGTTATTTCTTACATTCCGGGCGAAAGCCATAACCTGCAGGAACACTCTGTTGTTCTGATCCGCGGCGGCCGTGTAAAAGACCTTCCGGGTGTTCGTTACCACATTCTTCGCGGTGTTTTGGACACGCAAGGCGTCAAAGATCGTCGCCAGCGTCGCTCAAAATATGGCGCCAAGCGTCCTAAGTAAGGAATACCGATATGTCACGACGCCACAGAGCCGAGAAACGCGAAATCTTGCCAGACGCCAAATATGGCGACAAGATTTTGACCAAATTTATGAACAACCTGATGCTGGACGGTAAAAAATCCGTTGCAGAACGTATCGTTTACGGTGCGCTTTCAAAGGTTGAAGAAAAGCTGAAGCGGGAGCCGATCGAGGCTTTCCATGAGGCGCTGGAAAACATCAAGCCAACCGTAGAGGTGCGTTCGCGCCGTGTTGGTGGTGCTACTTACCAAGTACCCGTAGAGGTCCGCCCGATTCGCCAGGAAGCCTTGGCCATTCGCTGGTTGATCAATGCGTCGCGTTCGCGCAACGAAAATACCATGGAAGAACGTCTTGCTGGCGAGCTTCTGGATGCGGTTAACACACGCGGTTCCGCTGTGAAAAAACGCGAAGACACCCATAAAATGGCGGATGCTAACAAAGCGTTCTCCCATTATCGCTGGTAGGACCTGATCTGATGGCACGCGAATATCCACTGACCGAATACCGCAATTTTGGTATCATGGCGCATATCGATGCAGGTAAAACCACCTGTACCGAGCGCATCCTGTATTACACCGGCAAATCCCACAATATTGGCGAGGTGCATGATGGCGCCGCAACCATGGACTGGATGGAGCAGGAGCAGGAACGCGGTATTACCATTACCTCGGCGGCGACGACCACCTTTTGGGCGCGCACCGAGGATGGTGTAACCGAAACCACGCCCAAGCACCGGATGAACATCATCGACACCCCGGGCCACGTTGACTTCACCATTGAAGTTGAGCGCTCCCTGGCAGTGCTTGATGGCGCGATTGCGTTGCTGGATGCCAATGCCGGTGTTGAACCGCAAACCGAAACCGTTTGGCGTCAGGCTGACCGGTATAAGGTGCCGCGGATTGTATTCGTGAACAAAATGGACAAAATCGGTGCAGATTTTTTCAACTGCGTTGAAATGATCGAAAGCCGCGTTGCTGGCAACCCGATGCCCATTCAATTGCCAATTGGTGCGGAAACCGAGCTGGAAGGCTCGATTGACCTGATCACCATGCAGGAATGGGTTTATGAGGGTGATGATCTGGGTGCTTCTTGGGAAATCCGCCCAATTCGCGACAGCCTGAAAGCAAAAGCCGAGGAAATGCGCGCCCATATGATCGAAATGGCCGTTGATATGGATGACGACGTGATGGAGGCTTACCTTGAAGGTGTTGAGCCAGACGTTGACACCCTGCGCCGTCTGATCCGCAAGGGCACCATCGAAATGGCATTTGTGCCAATTCTTGCCGGTTCTGCGTTCAAAAACAAAGGTGTT
>JALSGU010000171.1 GCA_026982575.1 Paracoccaceae bacterium
TGCCGGCATTTTGCGCAATCAACCGCTGACCAGAGGTGGCAAGCCCCGAATTTGACGCCCCATCGCCGGAAATATCAATCACGCGGCGTTTGCAATCGCGCACCGCGTCAAATTGTTCCGAAGAAAACATAATGGCGTTGCCAATTGCGGTTTGGCCTTTATCCCATCGCCGTTCCATATTGGATACCCGATTGGCAAAATTGCTGATTTCAGCGGCTGACAGCATCCGCCGCCATGAAATCGATAATTCCTGTTCATTATACCCCGACCATTGCACCACCGCCAAGGCGATCTGGTCACTCAGCAATGCGTTTTGCACTTCGGGTTGCATCAATGCGTCGGCCAACCCGTCAACCTGAAACCGGTATTCGCCACCGCTAATGCTGCTGGAAACATCAACTGCCAAGATCAGCGCCAATTCACAGGCCGCAACCGGCGCGCTTAAAAACCCAAAACATGCGGTCAGCATTTTCAGCATTATTCCAGCTCCAACCGGCTAACGGCGATCACGGTTAATTCCCGCAGCAATTTGCGTTTCATGGCGCGGGCATAATCGGTATAGCCATTGGCGGTTTCAACAAAAGACCCGAACCCATAGATGACTTCTTGTTGATAATAGCTGATAAGCGCAGCCGCGTCTGCCCCTCCGATTACCAAACCATTGACCACAATATCGGTAAAATCATGGTTCAGGATCGCCTGTTTGGGGCGATAGCCGTCATTGTTCACCCCGTCGCCGGAAATATCCAGCGTCTGGCGGCTGCAATCCGGGTTTTGGGCCAGTTGATCAGCACCAAACCCTATCGCATATCCCAAGGCGGTAGGCTGGCTGCCAAAGCTGCGATTATGGGCCTTTAGGGTGGCAATCACCTGATCAACGCGGGCGTCATCGGTGATTTCCAGCCAAGGCTGGATGATGGTTTGCTGAGATCGCCCGCCCCATTCATAAACCAACAGCGCCACATGGCCTTTGGTGGTGCCGGTCAGGGCGCGGCGCACCTGAACATCATCCAGCGCTTCGGCCAGCCCGTCAATCTGGGCGGCATATTCCCCTGCATCCACGGATGATGAAACATCCAGCCCCAACGCCAATGCCTGCCGGCACATGCCATAAGAAGGGCTGGCAAAAACCACAGCCATTGCCACAGCCGCAAGCTTGTATTTCACCATATTCCGGTATTTTCCATGCTAACCCACGGCTCTGCCAAAGGCAGATTTTCACCGTTTTGCAGCAGCTCAACGGAAATATTGTCGGGCGAGCGCACAAACGCCATGCGCCCTTCGCGGGGCGGGCGGTTGATGGTGACGCCCGCATCCATCAGCATCTGGCAAAATTCATAGATATTATCGACCCCGAAAGCCAGATGGCCAAAATGGCGGCTGTCAGATGGCAAGCCTTCATCACCATCCCAGTTATAGGTCAGTTCAATCGGGGTATCAGGCTGGCCGGGGCAGGCCAGATAAACAAGGGTAAACCGGCCCGCCTCGCTGTCATAGCGTTTGGTTTCTTCCAGCCCCAGAAGATCTTGATAAAAATGCATGGATGCGTCAAGGTCTTTGACCCGCACCATGGTATGAAGATATTTTATGGTCATTCTTATTTCCTTAATCAAGGTTGAGCGCGCAAAAATCGCTCCTGCCAAGTAAAGCACAAAACCAACTCTTAAAAAGACCTTTCTTATAAAGCAGCAAAGATTTATGGTTTGGAAAAAGATAAATCAGGGGCGCAAATAATTGGAAAACGTTCACAAAACAAATCGCAAAGCCATGCGCGACCGTAAAGTATTTTTTGGTAAACGCGCCAAATATATGTATGAATTTCTGGGCTGGGCCTTCAAAAACGCCGATGACTGGCGGTTTATGAATTATGGATTTGCCTATGAAGATACAGCCAAAAACCCCGAATTGCTGGCCGAGGATGAGGTGGAGCGGTATTGCGCGCAGCTTTATCATGCGGTGGCATCGCAAATTGATCTGACCGGCAAAAAATTGCTGGATGTGGGCACAGGGCGCGGCGGTGGGTCATCTTATATGCACCGGTATCTAAAACCGCGTGAAACCGTGGGCATGGATTTTGCCAGCACTGCCGTGGCGATTTGTCAAAAAAACAGCGCCGGCATTGAAGGGCTAAGCTATCAACAAGGCAATGCCATGGAAATGCCGTTTGGTGACGGTGAATTTGATGCGGTAACCAATGTTGAAAGCTCCCATTGTTATCCCGACCGTGGCCAGTTTTTCCGCGAGGTAATGCGGGTGCTAACCCCCGGCGGCAGTTTTTTATATACGGATTTCACCCCGTCCGGTTCCGATGCTGCTGAGGAAATGACGCTTTGGATGGAAGAATTAACCGCGGCGGGGTTTGAAAAAATCAGCT
>JALSGU010000172.1 GCA_026982575.1 Paracoccaceae bacterium
ATGATATTCGCAACGACCCGTTTCGGCACTGGAAATCTTTGCCGCGTCATGTTCGGCCATGGTATCAAAAACGCCTGACCTTGATTGGCCCCGAAAGCACCGGCAAATCATTCATGGCGGATTTTCTTGCCACGCGGTTTGGCGGGCCATATGTGCCCGAATATGGCCGCCCTTATGAAAAATACCGCGATCCTGGCGATTACCGCGCCGAGGAACTGCATTTTATTGTGGATGGCCATATCGCCCACCGCAAAACCCTGTCGATGATGGCAGGGCCGGTTTTATTTGAAGACACCGACCCGCTGCTGACCGCCGTGTGGGCGGAAATGCTGCTGGGCCATTCCTTGCCTGATCTGGAATCGCGCATTGATTTGCCTGATCAATACCTGTTGCTTGACGCCGATACGCCGTGGGAAGACGACCCGCTGCGCTATTACGGCAAACAGGAAATGCGGCAAAAGTTTTTCACCAAAATCAAAGCCAAGCTGGACCAGTTTGGCGCGAATTACACCTTGATCTCCGGCAGTTTTGCTGAACGCGAAGCACAGGCGATCAAGGTGGTTGAAACCATGTATAAATCTGCGAAAGGGCCCGAACTTGGCTAATAGAAAAACTGTTAAAGATTACATCCGCACCATTCCCGATTTTCCCGAAAAGGGCATTATGTTTCGCGATGTAACCACGCTGTTTGCTGACCCGCGCGGGTTTCGGATTTGCATTGACCAACTGC
Source organism: Paracoccaceae bacterium (assembly GCA_026982575.1). Lineage (GTDB taxonomy): Bacteria > Pseudomonadota > Alphaproteobacteria > Rhodobacterales > Rhodobacteraceae > UBA3077. Next base: position 731 of record JALSGU010000172.1, read on the forward strand.
TTAGCCCCTATGCGGGGATGCAAATTGACAAGGTTGTCGGGCTGGAAGCACGCGGGTTTATTCTGGGTGGTGCGGTGGCGCACCAGCTGTCGGTCGGGTTTGTGCCGATTCGCAAAAAGGGCAAATTGCCGGGCAAAACCATTGAACAGGCCTATAAGCTGGAATATGGCGACGCGATTATGGAATTGCATGATGACGCGATTTTGCCGGGTGAAAAAATTCTGGTGGTGGATGATCTGCTGGCCACCGGCGGCACCGCCGAGGCCAGTATCAAGCTGATTGAACGCCTTGGCGGCGAGGTAATTTCAGCGGCTTTTGTGGTTGATCTGCCCGAACTTGGCGGGCGGGCGCGACTGGCGGGAATGGGCATTGATATTCATTGGCTATGTGAATTTGAGGGGGGCTAGATGAAAGCTGTCGTTTACGAGGCATTTAATCAAATGCCGACCATTCAAAATGTTGCCTCGCCTGATCCTGCCATTGGCGGCGTGGTCATCAAGGTTGAGGCCACAGGTGTGTGTCGCAGCGATTGGCACGGCTGGGTTGGCCATGATCGCGGCATTGATCTGCCGCATATCCCCGGCCATGAACTGGCCGGAATTGTTGAAACGGTTGGCTCTGATGTTTGCAAATGGCGCATTGGTGATCGCGTTACCGTGCCGTTTGTGGGCGGCTGTGGTTCTTGTGCGGATTGCGATAGCGGCAACCAGCAGGTTTGTGACAATCAGTTCCAGCCGGGGTTTAATGCCAAAGGATCCTTTGCCGAATATGTGGCGATTGATTATGCTGATACCAATCTGGTGCGGCTTCCTGATGAAATGGATTTTGCTACAGCGGCCAGTCTTGGGTGCCGGTTTGTGACCTCGTTTCGCGCGGTTGTGGACCAAGGTCGCGTTAAACCCGGCCAATGGGTGGCGGTGCATGGCTGCGGCGGTGTCGGGCTTTCAGCGATTATGATCGCCACAGCCATGGGCGCAAATGTTGTGGCGGTTGATATTTCTGATGCCGCGCTTGATCTTGCGCGGTCAATGGGTGCGGTTGCGGTGGTAAATGGTAAAACATCCAGCAATGTCGCCAAGGAAATCCGTGAAATCACCAAAGGCGGCGCGCATGTGTCGCTGGATGCGCTGGGCCACCCTGTGACTTGCAACAATTCCATTAGCTGCCTGCGCAAACAAGGGCGGCATGTGCAAGTCGGCTTGATGCTGGGCGAGCATCGCAAACCCAGCATTCCCATGGCGCGGGTCATCGCGTTTGAGCTGGAAATCATCGGCACCCACGGCATGCAGGCCCACCGATATGATGCTATGTTTGCCATGATCAATTCCGGCAAACTGGCCCCCGAAAAACTGGTCGGCAAGCAAATTTCGCTGGAACAATCCATTGATGCGCTGGTGACAATGGACCAATTTGGCGGCGCAGGCGTAACGGTAGTAACCTCGTTCTGATTTTGTTGGTTTTTGGTAACCTTTCCTAAACCACTTAACCATAACGTGGCATCAGCCCGAGGAAATTCGGGTGTCACTTGCATCAGACGGCCAAGTCTGGATCACGCCTCCTTGCTCGAACGGCAAGGGGGCGTTTTGTTTGGTGGAACGGGTTTGAACCTGCGCCATATCACCGCTT
>JALSGU010000173.1 GCA_026982575.1 Paracoccaceae bacterium
TCGCCCCAAGGCATTACCGCCAACGGCACACCATTGCCGTTCTAATACCGGTTAAAACCCAATCAAAGGCCGCCTGTTACGGGCGGCCTTTTCTTTTGAGATAGATATAATAAGCCCCGCCGCCGCCATGGCGCAAATGTGCAGGGGTGATTTGCAATATCATCCCCCGCATATCCCCGGCCGATAGCCAATGGGGCAAAGACTGGCGCAATATACCTTGGCGCGATGGCATAATCCCCGCATCATCACCGGCTTTGCTGCCTTTGCCGGTAACCACCAGAACCAGCCGTTTGCCATCCCCGTAACAACGCCGCACAAACCCCAGCAGTTCGGTATGGGCATGGGCTGCACGCATTCCGTGCAGGTCCAGCTTTGCCTCGGGGCGCAATTTACCTTTGCGCATTTTTGCATGGGTGCGCTGATCCATATTTTGCGGCGCATGGGCCAGCGCCGCCATCGGGTCAGGCGCAAGATCAAACCGGATTGCCGGTTCGGCACTGCTGCGGCCAATTTTGCTAAGAGATTTGGGAAAAGCCGGTTTGGGTTTGGGAAAAATCGGTGGCACGGGTGGATTAATCGATTGCCGGATTTTAGTTTCCACCCGCAAAGGCGTTAAGGTTGCTTTAACCGCATTCCAGACCTGATGATCATCATCGGACAAATGTTTTTTGCGGCGTGCCATTAATTCATACGGCCCGAAAGCCGCAATGCCGTGGCCCGGGGCACAAGGGTGATCAACTGGCCGGAATAACGAATGCGGCCAGCATTATTGCCCGCATCCAACCCCGAGCCAAAAAAGATATCCGCCCGCTGCGCGCCGTTAATGGCGCTGCCGGTGTCTTGGGCAATCATCAATCGGTTAATACTGGCACTGCCTGCGGGCATCATCACATAGGCCGGCGCACCCAGTGGTGTGAAATCAGGGTCAACCGCAATGGATCGCATTGCTGTCAACGGGTATTGCAACGCGCCGATCGGCCCCAGATCAGCCGGTATTTCAAGTTCCTGAAAGAAAATAAAAGATGGGTTCAATTGCAAAGCCATTTCACCCGAACCCGGATTTGCCCGAACCCAGGCTCTAATTTTACCAATGCTGGCTTGCCCGCTTTGCAACAGACCAAGTTCAATCATTTGTCGCCCGACCGACCGGTATTGATGGCCGTTGCGATTGGCAAACCCCAACCTGATTACCGAACCATCGGTCAGGGTAAACCGCGAAGATCCCTGCACATGCACAAAAAACGCATCTACCGGATCATTCAGCCAAACCAGCTCCAGCCCGCGCCCCGAAAGAACACCGCTTTCCAGCTCTGCGCGGGTTTTCCAGACCTGCCCCCGTGGCAATTCAGGCGGCACCCCGTAAAGCGGATATTTATATTCAACAGTTTGATGCCGTGATCCCGGCAAGACCGGCTCAAAATAACCGGTAAACAGGCTGTCATCACCCCGGGTTATGCGAACCGGCCTGAAATGGGTTTCAAAAAACCGCTTTGCCGGGCCGGGATTGGTTTGGGCCAAAGCACAAACCCCGCGCCAGTCGCTGGCCGGAATATCGTCGGTTGAACGAATACTGCCACAGCTTTTTGCAAAAACCTCCAGCGCTTGCTGGTGGTTGTCTTGCGCCCATCCTGTCAGGTTTGCGAATGGAACAAACGCAAATTCCGCTGCCTTAAGCGGGGATGCTGCCAAGATTGCAGCCAGCAACAGCCCGTATAGTGTTTTGAAGATCATTCATCCGTAGCAACAAGCAGCCAATCAGGATTATTGGTGCCCATCAGGCGCGCAAATGTCCAAACGGCGGTTTGTTTTTTGATCACATCGGGGCTGCCTTCAACGGTTTTTCCATCTGCGTCTTTGACAACAGATGTCAGCTCTCCGACAAAACGAATGGTAATTTCGCCCTCTTTTTCGATCTCGTTAAAAGCAGCGCTTTTCAGGGAAATTTCGCGCACTCCGATAAACTTTGCATCCACGGTCAGGCCTTGATCTTCGCGCGCGATAATGGCGCTTGAAAAACTGTCAAAAATATCCGGCGCAAGATATTTTTTCAAAAATTCCTGATCGCCGTTTTCAAAAGCCATGACAATCATTTCATATGCCTGACGGGAACCAGAAATAAATTCCGATACCGAAAAGCCAGGTTCGACCTTTTTCATAGCTAGCAAGGCCTTTCCGGTAGGGCTGTCGGGGTCTGCGTGGTCGCTTATATCCGGGTCTGCGCCTCCGCCCTCGATTACATCAAATCTTGCTGTCGGACGGTTTGGTTTTTGTTCGGATGATTCTTCAAACCCGTCGCGGGTTCCCAAAACCGAATAAAGCCGGATAGCCATAAATACCGCAGCAGCAGCCAGAAGTAGTAATTGTAGTCCACCAGAGGCCATTTTTTGATCCTTCGACAAAAATATTTGCGCAAACATTGGCGTTTGCCCTGAATGACAACTATGTAAGCAATGACGCGGTTCAAGTCCATGCCGCTTAATGGATTGTTTATAACAAAAGAAAGATCGAAAATGTGGTTATTCTTGATATTGGTTGCAGTTCCGATCATTGAAATCGGATTATTTATTGAAATTGGCGGTGCAATCGGCACTTGGCCAACCCTGGCAATTGTTGTTATTACCGCATTTATCGGTGCCAGCCTGATCCGCGTACAGGGCCGGTCAACCCTGACAGCATTGCAAAACAGCGTTAATCGCGGCGGAAACCCCGTGTTTTTTATGGCCCATGGCGCATTGATACTGGTGGCGGGGGTTTTATTGCTGACACCGGGGTTTTTTACCGATGCGACCGGGCTTTTGTTGATGGTGCCGCCCATTCGCGATACAATTATCAAATGGGGAACTGCACGGGCGCAAGCCAAAATTTATGCCTCGGCTGCCAATGATCCGGGTGCCCCGATCGAGGGTGAATTTGAAGTGGTGGACGATGAAAACCAAGGCGATTCCGACTGGACCAAGCAGCCTTGATATTATGCGGCTTTTGATGTTATGCCCAGCCCAGAATTATTAATCCATAAGGAATAAAAACATGGCAGATGAAGCCAAACCCGAAGCAGCAGCCGCTCCAAAAATCCCGACTCCGCCGGTTTTAAAGGTGTTATCGCAATATATACGCGATATGTCTTTTGAAAATATCTCGGGTCAGCAAGGCAAAAACCCCGAGGGTCAGCCAAAATTCAACGTACAGGTCGGGCTGGATGCCAAGAAAAAAGGCGAAAACAAGAATTACGAGATTGTTATCAAACTAAACGTCACTGCAACCGCTGGTGAAGACAAGATTTTTATTCTTGAAATAGAATATGCCGGGTTGTTTCACGTGGATAATGTGCCCGAACCACAAATGCATGCGTTTTTGCTGATCGAGTGCCCGCGCCAGATCTTTCCTTTTCTGCGCCGGATTGTCAGCGATATTACCCATGACGGGGGTTTCCCGCCGCTGAACCTTGATGCCATTGATTTTCTGGCACTTTACCGTCAGGAATTATCGCGCCGCGCCCAGGCCGAAGCCAAAACCGCACCTAAAAACTAGGCTATCTTACCAAATACTATCGCCGTCCAGATCTTTGACAAAAGCATCATGGGCGGCGATTTCGGTTTTAGTCAACCTGTCTGGCAGGGGGCTGGGTCGTCGGGTTGATCTGAAATCTCCATTTTGGCCGGTTTCAATGTTGTTCGGTACCACTGACAGCACAAAATCCGGTTGTCTGCCGCCGATCAGCTCCAGATAGACCTCGGCCAGAATTTCACTATCCAGCAGCGCACCGTGTAACGTCCGTGCTGAATTATCGATGGCAAAACGACGGCACAGCGCATCCAGTGAATTTGACGCCCCCGGATATTTCCGGCGTGCAATTTCCAATGTATCCAATGCTTGCAGCATCGGTAATTTGGGTTTTTTACACCATGTCAGTTCGGCGTTCAGGAATTTCATATCGAATGACGCGTTATGGATTACCATTTTGGAATCCCCGATAAAATCAAGAAAAGCCTGCGCTATATCACCAAAAACCGGTTTGTCAGCCAGAAATTCTTCGCTTAACCCATGCACCGCAAACGCCCCTGCCGGCATATCGCGCTGCGGGTTGATATATTGATGATAGGTTTTTCCGGTTGGCATATGGTTTAACAATTCCACGGCACCAATTTCAACGATACGATCGCCGGTTTTCGGGTCCAGCCCCGTAGTTTCGGTATCCAGCACAATTTCACGCATCGATTTGCCCTTTTATTTGGTCAATCAGGTTATGAACGGCAAGGCGGGCTGCATCAATGCCATTTGATGTATCAATTACATAATCCGCTTTTTGTCTTTTTTCTGCATCGGGTATTTGCCGTGCCAAAATTGCCAAAAAATGAGATTTTGTCATGCCTTCACGGGACAAAACCCGTAATTCCTGTATTTCAGGGGGGGCGGTAACAACCAAAACCGCGTCCAGCCATTTTTCAGCGCCGGTTTCAAAAAGCAACGGAATATCCAGAAGAACGATTTTTTCTGCCGAATTGGCATTAAGAAATTCTGTGCGATGCTTGGCCACCAACGGGTGAATAATAGCCTCGATCCGGCTTAACAAACCACTGTCTTTGGCTATTTCTTTGCGTAAAACATCACGATTTACCACGCCATTCGCAATAGCAACAGGAATCAACGCTGAAATCGGCCCGACACCGATGCCGGTATAAATTTCATGCACTGCTGCATCCGCATCCCAAACCGGAATGCCGGCATCTGCAAAAAAACCCGCAGTCGTGGATTTGCCCATCCCAATGGAGCCGGTTAACCCAAGCTTAAAGCTCATAATCCCAAAACAGCATTGCGAAGCCCGTCAGTAACCTCGGGGCGCATACCAAACCAGTTTTCAAACCCCGGAACCCCTTGGTGCAACAACATTCCCAACCCATCAACGGTTGTTAACCCGCGTTCCTGCGCCATGGCCAGAAATCCGGTTAAAAGCGGCGTATAAACAATATCGGTTACCACCGCATTTTGCGGCGCCGCATCCAGAACAACCGGCAATTCCGGCTGGCCCTTCATGCCCAGCGAAGTGGTGTTCACAATTGTTGTAGCACCATCCATTGCATCGGATGCACGATTCCAGTCTACGACCTCGACCTTGGCGCCAAACTGGTCTGCCAACATTTCCGAACGGCCACGGGTGCGATTGGTTAAACGCAATTCGGTAACACCTTCGGATAACAATGCCGAAACAATTGCCCGCGCTGCGCCGCCCGCGCCCAAAACCAGCGCCGGACCAGCGCCCGCATTCCAATCCGGTGCATTTTGACGTAGATTCTGGATAAACCCGTAACCATCGGTATTGTCGGCACTGATCGAACCGTCATCCTTAAACGTCAAAGTATTTGCCGCACCGATCAATGCCGCACGATCAGTCACCGAATCCGCCAGCCCCAATGCGGAAATTTTATGGGGTAAAGTAATATTCACGCCCTTGAACCCAAGCTTGGGTAACGCGCGCAACCCGCCAACAAATTCAGCCCGAGACAATTGCAAAGGCACATAATAACCTTGAATCCCCAGTTCACGCAGCCAGTATCCGTGCAGAACCGGTGACTTGCTGTGGCCAATCGGAAACCCGATTACACCCGCCAATGGTGGAACAATATCATTCATTACAATAACCTTTTTGCCGCAAAATCGCCAGAAATTCCAAAAGTGGTAAACCTAATATACTAAAGTAGTCCCCCTTGATGGATGAAAACAACTGCACGCCCTGCTCCTCTATTTTATATCCGCCAACTGTGGTAAACAGGTTGTCACCGTTTTTCTGGATATATTTATCCAGAAAGTCATCGGAAAAATCCCGCATTGTCAGGGTGGCGCGGCCAATATGGCGCCATACCGGCTGGCCGTTTTCAAAAAGAACAGCTGCTGAAAATAAATTATGTGATTTGCTTCTTAGCATTATCAATTGTTTATGGGCTTGATTCAGGGTTTCTGGTTTGTCGAGAATCTGGCCTTGAAAATCCAGCACCTGATCGGCACCCAAAACCAGCCTGTCTTGGTTTTTCAACGATACCCGCCGTGCTTTTGCTTCTGCCAAAGCATCGGCAACATCGCGTGGTTGTGCGCGTTCTGCCAATAACGCAGATTTGATCGCGTGTTCGTCCACCCTTGCCGGTTGGATTTCCAAGGCAATCCCTGCATTTTGCAACATTTCTGCCCGAATTTCAGATCCTGAGGCAAGAATTAACGGCTGATTCATCATAAACCTTTACCTAACAGTTCTGTTAGAACTTTGTGGATAACAGCTGGTTATCCACGGCGAAACTCTGTTGGTTGATTTATACTCAAACCATTATGCAGAACATACTGGCATTATTCACATTGAATAAGTTTATCCAAGAAATATTTTACTTGTGGATAAACTTGAAATCTCTAACCCGTGTTGCTTTGTCGCGCTGGATAACTCTGTTGAAAAATTATTAATTGCGGTAATCCACATTATTCAAATGCACCTATTACAATTACTACTTTTCTTAAATATATTATTTAAGAGTAGGGAGAACTAAATGTCAGAAAAATCATTACTTCGGGTTCTGGCCGGAGAAACGCTGGAAACGCCTCCGGTTTGGGTGATGCGTCAAGCTGGACGGTATTTACCGGAATATCGCGCCTTGCGTGAAACTGCGGGCGGGTTTCTTGACCTGTGCTATAATCCTGATTTTGCCACCGAGGTAACTTTGCAACCGATCCGGCGGTTCGGGTTTGATGCAGCCATTCTTTTTGCCGATATTTTGCTGATCCCGCAAGCTTTGGGAATGAAGCTATGGTTTGAAACCGGCGAAGGCCCGCGTTTGGAACCGGTAAGCAATATGGGTGAAATCAATAATCTTAAACCGGTTGAAGACATTCACGAGACTCTAAATCCGATCTATGAGACGGTTTTAAGGCTTTCAAGCGAGCTGCCCCCTGAAACCACGTTAATCGGCTTTGCCGGGGCACCCTGGACCGTGGCGACCTATATGGTGGCAGGTCGTGGAACACCCGATCAAGCCCCTGCACGGAAATTGATGTTTGAAGACCCAAAGGCGTTTTCAGCCCTGATTGATCTGATTACGGATGCAACCATTGAATATCTGGCACGGCAAGTTCAGGCAGGGGCCGAAGTGGTTAAACTGTTTGACAGTTGGTCGGGCGCCCTAAGCGGATCTTGCTTTGAAAAATATGCATTGAAACCGGCCATAAAAATTGCAACTGAATTAAAACGCCGTTTTCCCGGCTTGCCGGTTATCGGATTTCCGCGTGGTTCTGGCGGTGGATATATCCAGTTTGCCGATGCGGGGTGTTTTGATGCTTTGGCGATGGATACCTCAATTCCAGCTATATGGGCACGCGATAATTTGCAGCCAAAAATCGCGGTTCAGGGCAATCTGGATCCGATGCATATGGTAACCGGTGGCGATATGCTGGTTTCGGAAACCCAACGCCTGTTGGATATTTTGGGTGGCGGGCGGTATATATTCAACCTTGGCCACGGTATTACCCCGCAAGGCGACCCAAAGAACCTTGAAAAAATGCTGCGGGTTATTCGCGGATGATTCAGGATTTTCTGGTCAACTGGCAGCTCTGGATCAAATCTCTGCATGTGATTTCGGTGATCAGCTGGATGGCCGGAATGTTTTATCTGCCACGGTTGTTTGTTTATCACGTTGAAAAAGCCGCAATTGGTTCTGAAATGTCCGAGACATTCAAAATCATGGAACGCCGGCTTTTGCGCGCCATCATAAACCCTGCGATGATCGCCACATGGGTTTTCGGGTTGATGATGGTATTTACCCCGGGTGTGATTGACTGGTCCCAGATCTGGCCATGGGTTAAGGCTGCCAGTGTTTTAATTATGTCCGGTTTTCATGGCTGGCTGTCGGCACGGCGCAAAGATTTTGTGCGCGATGAAAACACCCGTTCGGGGCGCACCTATCGTTTGGCAAATGAAATCCCGACGGTGTTGATGTTTGTGATTGTATTTATGGTGATCATAAAACCGTTCTGAATTGACTCCTTGTCGGGAATTCCTTAAATATCCCGCAAGCAGGGCTGTTCTGGCCCGAAATTGCTTTTTCCAAACACACTAAATCCGGGCCATGGCCTGACTGCGAGAATTTTATGGATGATCTATCCCAAATCGAACACCTGTCTTTGGCGCAACTAAAAGCCAAAAAAGCCTCGGATATTCTGGTAATGGCCGAAGCGCTGGAAATCGAAAATGCATCCACCATGCGCAAAGGCGATATGATGTTTGCGGTGCTGAAAGAAATGGCCGAAGAGGGCGTGGCGATTTCAGGTGACGGTGTGCTGGAGGTTCTGCAAGACGGGTTCGGATTTTTACGCTCCCCCGAGGCGAATTACCTGTCTGGTCCCGATGATATTTATGTCTCCCCTGAGCAGATCAAAAAATACAGCCTGCGCACCGGTGATACCGTGGACGGGCCTTTGCAGGTGCCCCAGGAAGGCGAAAAATATTTTGGCTTGACCGGCGTGACCTTGATAAACTTTTGTGATCCCGAAGAAGCCAAACACAAGATCCATTTTGATAATCTTACCCCGCTTTACCCTGATGAGCGGTTTAAGCTGGAAATCGAAGACCCGACTATAAAAGACAAAACCACACGGGTGATTGACCTTGTGGCACCGATTGGCAAAGGCCAGCGCGGGTTGATCGTGGCGCCGCCAAGAACCGGTAAGACTATGATTTTGCAGAATATTGCTAAATCAATTGCCATCAATCACCCTGAATGTTTCCTGATTGTTTTGCTGGTTGATGAACGCCCCGAAGAAGTAACAGACATGCAGCGCTCGGTTAAGGGCGAGGTGGTTTCCTCAACCTTTGACGAACCCGCCACCCGACATGTGGCAGTGGCCGAAATGGTGATCGAAAAAGCCAAACGGCTGGTCGAACATAAACGCGATGTGGTGATTTTGCTTGATTCCATCACCCGCCTTGGTCGGGCTTTTAACACCGTTGTGCCTTCATCCGGCAAGGTGTTGACTGGTGGGGTTGATGCCAACGCCCTGCAACGCCCGAAACGGTTTTTCGGTGCAGCGCGTAAAATCGAGGAAGGCGGGTCTTTGACCATAATCGCCACCGCCCTGATCGATACGGGCAGCCGTATGGACGAGGTGATTTTTGAAGAATTCAAAGGCACGGGCAACTCTGAAATTGTGCTGGATCGCAAGATCTCGGATAAACGGGTTTATCCGGCGATCGATATTTTGAAATCCGGCACCCGCAAAGAAGAGCTGTTGGTCAGTAAATCCGACCTGACCAAAATGTTTGTATTGCGGCGCATTCTGAACCCGATGGGCACGGTTGATGCGGTTGAATTTTTGCTAAGTAAAATGAAACAAACCAAAACCAATTCGGATTTCTTTGATTCAATGAACACCTAACCGCGGCTTTGCCACAGTTTTTCTAGGGCCAAGATGGAACATCAAGACACAATCTATGCGCTGGCAAGCGCACGGGGGCGCGCTGGCGTTGCCATTATTCGTGTGTCTGGTGTGCGGGCGTTTGCTGCCTGTATTGCGCTGTCGGGTTCGGTTCCACCGTTGCGCTGCGCGCGCCTGTCTATATTGCGGCACAAAGGTGTGGCGCTGGATCAGGCGTTGGTCTTGGCATTTGAAAAAGGTGCCAGCTTTACTGGCGAGGATATTATCGAGCTGCATTTGCATGGCAGTATTGCAGTGGTTAATTCCGTGCTTAAGGCATTATCGGAAATTGACGGGCTGCGCATGGCCGAGGCCGGTGAATTTACCCGACGTGCGCTTGAAAACGATTGTCTTGATCTGGCGCAGGTCGAGGGCCTGTCGGATCTGATCGAGGCCGAAACCGAAGCGCAGCGCAAACAGGCATTTTTGGTTTTATCCGGGGTTTTGGGGGATAAAACCGACCTGTGGCGCAAGAATTTGTTGCGGGCAACTGCCTTGCTGGAAGCCACGATTGATTTTGTTGACGAAGATGTGCCGGTGGATGTTTTCCCCGAGGTTAATGCCCTGATTGACCGGACAAAAACATCTATTGCTAATGAAATCAGCGGCAGTTTTGTTGCAGAACGTATTAAAGACGGGTTTGAGGTTGCGATTGTCGGACCCCCAAATATAGGGAAATCGACGCTTCTAAATACTATATCTGGACGTGATGCAGCGATTACGTCCAGTATTGCGGGAACAACCCGCGATGTAATAGAGGTGCAAATGGACCTGAACGGGCTGTCCGTTAGCTTTCTGGATATGGCTGGAATTCGGCAAAGCGATGACGAGATTGAGGTAATAGGGGTTGAGCGAGCCATCAAACGGGCGCGTAATGCTGATATTAGATTGTTTATATTGGCGGAAGATCAGGATTTGGTTGATATTGATGTGTCGGTTGAGGCTGATGATATAGTGGTTTTTGGAAAATCCGACACCACAGATGGTAATACGCAGGGCATCTCTGGAAAGACCGGGTTCGGGGTTGATCGGGTTCTAGCACAAATTTCATCCATTTTGGCTAAGCGCGCTGGCAAAGCCGGCAGTTTTACGCGCGAGCGGCATCGAATCGCTTTGGAAAAGGCTATTATCGGGCTAGGGTCGGCCTCTGATCTTTTGGCAGACGAATCCAGTATGCCCGAAATCATTGCTGATGAATTACGTTTAACGGTGCGATCATTGGATAGCTTAATAGGCCGTGTAGATGTAGAGCAAGTTCTGGGTGAAATATTCTCCAGCTTTTGCATTGGAAAATAGGATTGTTTCACGTGAAACATTTTGATGTCATTGTTATTGGTGGTGGCCATGCGGGTGCCGAGGCGGCGCAAGCGGCTAAACGCATGGGTGCAAATACTGCACTAATCACTCATAGTTTTGCAAAAATTGGTGAAATGTCTTGTAATCCTGCGATTGGTGGGCTTGGTAAGGGCCATTTGGTTCGTGAAATCGATGCGCTTGACGGTGTAATGGGGCAGGTTGCCGATGTATCCGGCATCCAGTTCCGGCTGTTAAACCGACGCAAAGGCCCAGCAGTTCAGGGCCCGCGCACCCAAGCCGACCGAGCGCTTTACCGTTCAGCCATGCAGAAAAAATTTGCCAAACAGAAAAATCTGATTGTTATTGAGGCAGAGGTTAACGATTTTATCGTTGAATCCGGCATTGTTATTGGCGTTATTCTGGCGGATGGAACTAGACTTTCCGCAAAATCGGTTGTGTTGACTGCTGGAACGTTTTTGCGGGGTGTTATTCATATCGGCCATAAAACCTCTCAAGGTGGTAGAATTGGCGATAAACCATCAATTGCTTTGGCTGAAAGGATTGATTCTTTTAATCTGCCCTTGGGGAGATTAAAAACCGGCACACCGCCAAGGTTGGATGGTAAAACCATTAATTGGCATGGGTTGGAACAGCAAAAAGCTGATGATGAACCGGTCAGGTTTTCGTTTATGCCAGTTGGGGATCTACCCAGACAGATTTCATGTGGCATCACCCATACAAATTCAGAAACCCATGATATTATTAGAAAAAACCTTGAAAAATCGGCAATGTATGGCGGACATATTGACGGGATTGGTCCGCGATATTGCCCTTCGATCGAAGACAAGGTTATCAGGTTTTCCGAAAAAGATTCCCATCAGATTTTTCTGGAACCCGAAGGTTTAACCAGTGATGTGATTTATCCAAACGGCATTTCAACCTCGCTGCCGCTGGACATTCAGATACAATATGTGCATTCAATTACCGGGCTTGAAAATGCCATAATCCTTCAGCCCGGCTATGCAATTGAATACGATTATATTGATCCTCGCGCATTGGATCACAGCCTGCAACTGCGCTTTGTGCCCGGGCTTTTTTTAGCGGGTCAAATCAATGGCACCACCGGATACGAAGAAGCCGCCGCGCAAGGTTTGGTTGCTGGGCTAAATGCAGCAGCACGGGCATTGGGTCGGCCGGAAATCATTTTTGATCGCGCCACCGCATATATCGGGGTGATGATCGACGATCTGGTTACACGCGGAGTTTCCGAACCCTATCGCATGTTTACATCGCGCGCCGAATACCGGCTTTCATTACGGGCTGATAATGCAGATCAAAGGTTAACCCCGCTTGGGTTTGAATTTGGCTGTGTATCCCATGCTCGCTACAGTAGGTTCTTGGAAAAGATGGAAATGCTGGAAAAAGCCACTTTTTCTTATAAAAACTTGACGATTAAGGCGGCAGAGGCCTTGGCGTTTGGCATCAAAGTTAATCAGGATGGCCGTAAACGCACCGCGCTAACCTTACTTAGCCATCCGAATGTAACCACTGAAAAGCTGATAGAAATTTGGCCAGAAACGGCTGGAATTATCCCTGAAATCCGCAAACAGGTGGAATGTGATGCCAAATATTCAACATATATTGATCGGCAAAACAGAGATATTGAAAAATTACGGCGGGATGAATCCCATAAAATACCCACCGGGTTTGAATATGCCGGTATCTCTGGTCTTTCAAACGAACTTAGAGAAAAGCTAAGCCGTGTTCAGCCTGAAACTCTAGGTCAGGCAGGGCGTATAGATGGCATGACTCCATCGGCCTTAACCTTGATATTGGCAACCATCCGAAAGCTAGAAATGCGGCGCAGGGCATAATGGCACAACGTATTTCAGATCACAAAAGTTTTGAGGCCATGTTTAATGTTCCACGTGAAACAATAGATATGCTGGAACACTATAAAAACCTGCTAATCAAGTGGAATAAAAAGATAAATCTGGTTGCTCCGTCTACAATTTCCGATATTTGGCATCGTCATTTTGCTGATTCCGCACAGCTATGGGAATTGCGAAAGCAGGGTGCCACCCATTGGCTTGATATTGGTTCCGGTGCTGGATTTCCTGCATTGGTGCTGGCAATATTTGCACATCAGCTTGAGCCGGAGTTACAGTTTACCTTGGTGGAAAGCGATCAGCGCAAATGTGCTTTTTTGATAAATGTGGCCCAAGCTTTGGATTTAAACATCATTGTCAAAGCAGAGCGCATCGAAAACCTGCCAATCCAGCCTTTTGACATTATTTCGGCCCGCGCTCTTTCGTCTTTGGCCAATCTTTTGGAAATATCAGCACCATTTTGCAACGAATCCACCCTTTGTTTGTTTCCTAAAGGTAATAAATACGAATTGGAATTGACCAAAGCCCGCAAAGATTGGCATATAGAGGAACAGAAAATCCCGAGCCTGACCGATCCAGAATCGGTCATCTTACGAATTGAAAGTTTCTCCCGTGCCAGATAACTCTGCCAAAATACATAGACAGCAGGTAATTGCCGTTTCCAACCAAAAAGGTGGGGTGGGAAAAACCACAACTGCAATTAATCTAGGCACTGCCTTGGCAGCAATTGGCCGTAAAGTATTGATATTAGACCTTGATTCACAAGGAAACGCATCAACTGGTCTCGGAGTTTTTCAAAACAGACGTGAATTAACAACCTATGACTTGCTTCTTGGTGACGCGAATCTGGCGGAGGTTAGCCAGGAATCCCCCGTTCCAGGGTTATTTGTTGCCCCTTCAACGGTTGATTTAAGCTCTGCTGATGTTGATCTGGTTGAAGATCGGAATCGGGTATTAAGATTGCGCGAAGCCCTAAATTCCGAATCTGCCAAACAATGCGCCTATGATTATATCCTGATTGATTGCCCGCCATCACTGAACCTATTAACCGTTAACGCAATGGTTGCTGCAAATTCGGTTCTGGTGCCCCTACAATGTGAGTTTTTTGCGCTTGAAGGTCTGTCACAGCTTATGATGACCATCCGCGAGGTCCGCCAGACCCTTAATCCGGCACTGGAAATTCAAGGCGTTGTTCTAACAATGTATGACGGAAGAAATAATCTTTCTCGACAGGTAGAGGAAGATGTGCGCCAAAACCTTGGCGATCTGGTGTATGAAACCACGATACCGCGAAATATTCGCCTATCCGAGGCACC
Organism: Paracoccaceae bacterium; assembly: GCA_026982575.1. Classification (GTDB taxonomy): domain Bacteria; phylum Pseudomonadota; class Alphaproteobacteria; order Rhodobacterales; family Rhodobacteraceae; genus UBA3077. The sequence goes on from JALSGU010000173.1 coordinate 13,946, forward strand.
ATCCCATTCCATTCCAGCCCTGATTTATGATCATAAAAGCTCTGGTGCGATTGCCTATCAAAAACTGGCGGGCGAACTCCTTCGCCGGTTAAATGACCCAATTCTTGCGTAAAAAGGCAAAGCCATGACTAAAAAACCAACTCGCCGCAACCTTGGCCGTGGCCTTTCCACCCTTTTGGCTGATGTGGATATGAATGCAGATCGACCCAGTAAACAACGGCCAAACAGCGATTCAACTCTGCCTATTGAGCAGCTAAGCCCGAACCCTGATCAACCACGTCGAGATTTCAGCGAGGCAGACCTGCAAGACCTTTCCAACTCAATCGCTACAAAAGGCATCATTCAACCGCTTATTGTGCGTCCTGACCCTAAAAAAATCGGGCAATATCAAATAGTTGCGGGTGAACGTCGCTGGCGTGCCGCTCAGATGGCGCAAGTGCATAAAATCCCGGTAATTATTCGTCAGCTCGACGACACAGAGGTGCTGGAACTGGGAATCATCGAAAATATCCAGCGTGCAGACCTGAATTCGGTTGAAGAAGCGCTGGGATATCGCCAACTGATGGATCGTTTTGGCCATACTCAGGAAAAACTTGCGGTTGCTTTGGGTAAATCCCGCAGCCACATTGCCAACTTGTTGCGCTTGTTAACCTTGCCGGACGAAGTTCTGACCTATCTGCGTGAGGGTAAAATTTCTTATGGCCATGCGCGCGCACTTATTGCAGCAACCAACCCTGCGGAATTAGCGCGGATTGTGATCAATAAATCTTTGAATGTGCGCCAGACAGAACAATTGGCAAAATCCGATGGCACGCAATTGTCGAAAAAACGGCAATTGCACCCAAGCAAAGATGCCGATACCCGCGCCATTGAATCTGATCTGCAAGCGCATTTGCGGTTGAAGGTAAGCATTGATCACCGCCATAATTCAGGCAAAGGCGAGCTGCGGATTTCTTATACCAATCTTGAGGAATTAGATGGGTTATGCCAGCTTTTGTCGCGATAGATTCAGCTTACCGGCCTTGTCCAGATAAAAACCGCAACGCCTATCAATATTGCCGCTTGTAATGTTACAAACAGCATCGGCACAGCAAGCAAAATTGTAATGCCAATGGATGCCAGCATAGACAGGCTGGCAAACAGCTTAACCTTTTTGCTTATGGCACCATTTTTTTGCCAATCAAGAATTGGAGGGCCAAAAATACCATGATTAATCAACCAGTTGTGCAGTTTGTCCGAAGATTTGCTAAACCCGAGAGCAGCCAAAAGCAAAAATGGCACTGTGGGTAAAACCGGCAAAAATGCTCCGATAATTCCGGAAATCAAGGATAGGCTGCCAACCGCAAACCAGAATATCCGCAGTATAGTCATTACAAAAGCTCTCGCAATATTGCGTTCAGCAAGGGCTTACCTTTGACGGTGGTTTTTAACCTTCCATTCAGGTTTTCAACAAGATTAGCCTCTAAAAGTAGGTTTACCGCATCGGAGGGCAGGGGGTGACCCGCCAAATCGGTATATCGCCGCAAATCTGAACCTTCATCCAAACGCATTGACATCATCAGGTATTCGATAGATTGGTCCGTATTTGATAAAAC
>JALSGU010000174.1 GCA_026982575.1 Paracoccaceae bacterium
CTTTCATGGCCTCGATCTTGTCTTCGGCACCGCCTTTGCCGCCGGCCACAATTGCGCCCGCATGGCCCATACGACGGCCCGGAGGCGCGGTAAGACCCGCAATAAATCCGGCAATCGGTTTGGAGCGACCACGTTTGCGTTCGTCAATGATAAATTGCGCGGCTTCTTCTTCGGCAGAACCCCCAATTTCACCAATCATGATGATGCTTTGGGTTTCATCATCCGCCAGCAGCAATTCCAAGGCATCGATATGTTCAAACCCTTTGATCGGGTCGCCGCCAATGCCAATACAGGTGCTTTGACCAAGCCCCGCATCGGTGGTTTGTTTCACGGCCTCGTATGTCAACGTGCCGGAGCGCGAAATAACCCCCACCGAGCCACGTTTATGGATATGCCCCGGCATAATGCCGATTTTGCAAGCGTCCGGCGTGATCACGCCCGGGCAATTTGGCCCGATCAGAATGGATTTTGATCCTTGTAACGCGCGTTTTACCTTCATCATGTCCAGCACCGGAATGCCCTCGGTGATGCAAACAATCAGTTCCAGCTCAGCATCAATTGCTTCCAGTATCGCATCGGCAGCAAAAGGCGGCGGCACATAAATCGCGGTGGCATTGGCCTGCGTTACATGCGCGGCTTCGGCCACGGTGTTAAAAATCGGCAAGCCAATATGGACCTGCCCGCCTTTGCCCGGCGTCACCCCGCCAACCATTTTAGTGCCATAAGCAATGGCTTGTTCAGAATGGAACGTGCCTTGCGAGCCGGTAAGCCCCTGACAAATTACCTTGGTATTTTCATTTACTAATACGGCCATGTTAGGCTCCCTTCACAGCAGCTACGATTTTCGCGGCAGCATCCCCCAGATCATCGGCCGCAATCACGCCCAGACCTGAATTATTGATAATCTCTTTGCCTTTTTCGACATTGGTGCCTTCAAGCCGCACCACAAGCGGCACTTTCAGGCCGACTTCTTTTACCGCTGCAACCACACCTTCGGCGATTACATCACAGCGCATGATGCCGCCAAAAATATTCACCAGAATGCCTTTGACATTGGGGTCAGAGGTAATAATTTTGAATGCCTCGGTTACTTTTTCGGTGGTGGCACCGCCGCCAACATCCAGAAAATTCGCGGGGGCAGAACCGTATAGCTTGATGATGTCCATCGTGGCCATCGCCAGACCGGCACCGTTAACCATGCAGCCGATTTCGCCGTCCAAGGAAATATAATTCAGATCGAATTTTGAGGCCGCCAGTTCTTTGGGGTCTTCCTCGCTCTCGTCCCGCAAAGCCATGATTTCAGGCTGGCGATACAATGCGTTGCCATCAAAACCCATTTTGGCGTCCAGACAAACCAGATCACCGGCTTTGGTGGTGATCAGGGGGTTGATCTCCAGCATCTCGCAATCTTTTTCAATAAACATTTTGAACAGTTGGTTAATCAGCTGCACACATTGTTTAACCTGCTTGCCCTCCAGCCCCAGCGCGAATGCCACGCGGCGACCGTGAAATCCGGAAATTCCGGATGCCGGATCCACACTGAAGCTAAGGATTTTTTCGGGGGTTTCGGCAGCCACGGTTTCGATATCCATGCCGCCCTCGGTCGATACAACAAAAGACACGCGCGAGGTTACGCGGTCTACCAAAAGGGCCAGATATAATTCGCGGTCGATATCCGCGCCGTCCTCGATGAACACACGGTTTACAACCTTGCCTGCGGGGCCGGATTGATGGGTAACCAGCGTGCGGCCCAGCATTTTCTGGGCTTCTTCGGCGGCTTCGGAAACCGATTTGCAAATCCGCACACCGCCAGCTGATCCAGCCTCGGGTTCAAGGAAATGGCCCTTGCCGCGCCCGCCTGCATGGATTTGCGCTTTGACAACCCAGATTGGGCCATCCAACTCGCCCGCCGCGGTTTTGGCGTCTTCGGCTTTTAATACGGGGCGCCCGTCTGAAATCGGAGCGCCGTATTCGCCCAAAAGTTTTTTCGCCTGATATTCGTGGATGTTCATGGCATGTGTCCCTTTTTGATCAATTCCAGCGTTTTGTGCGCTAATTGGTAAATATTTCGTTCAATCAGGGATAATAAGACATGATTCCTGGTTAACGCCAAGTGTTTTGACAGAGTGTCGCATGAATAATTTATGAATATTTGATTTTGTGATCACACGATTTTCGCGTGTGATCACAAATGATGATTTTAGTTCAGCAAGAAGGAAAATCCGATGGAATTTCCCGATACCAGCCGGTTAAACGCCCGCATGCTTTGCGACGTCGCGATCGGCCCGCGCTCCATATAAGGCAACAGGCCGGAACCTTGCACCC
>JALSGU010000175.1 GCA_026982575.1 Paracoccaceae bacterium
ACTAAAATCACCGGCGTTGCGGCGCCTATGCCTTTGGTTAATGTCGATACCGATATGATCATTCCAAAACTGTTTTTGAAAACCATCAAACGCTCGGGGCTTGGCAAAAACCTGTTTGACGAAATGCGGTTTGATGACAATGGCGACGAGATCGCGGATTTTGTTTTGAACCAGCCTGCATACCGGAATGCGCAGATATTGGTGGCTGGCGATAACTTCGGTTGCGGATCTTCGCGCGAACACGCGCCTTGGGCCTTGCTCGACTTTGGAATTCGTGTAGTAGTATCCACAAGTTTCGCAGATATATTTTTTAACAATTGCTTCAAAAACGGTATCTTGCCCATTGTTTTGCCCGCAAGTGATGTGGACAGGTTGATGGACGATGCCAATCGCGGGGCAAACGCAGTATTAAGTGTTGATCTGGAGAGCCAGACAATAACGGGGCCGGATGGCGGCGAGATTGGTTTTGAGGTAGATGCCTTTAAAAAGCATTGCCTGATAAACGGTCTGGACGACATCGGACTGACAATGCAAAAAGCCGATGCAATTAACGCATTCGAGGCAAAGCATTCAGTTTCAGCGCCCTGGATTTAAGCGGTCAGAACAAGGCTGCAAAAAAGGGGTTAAGCCATGAAACGCATTACCGGCGCTTTTATCCGCGCATTAATTGTGGTTTTAATTATTATTTTACCGGCGTATATTTTGCCGGAAACTGGGAAAACAACACAAGAACTTGCGCTGATTATCGGCGTAATTGTTGGCGCGTTTACCATGTTTGAATACGGGGGAAAAACCCCCGGATTCGTCGATTTTCGCTTTGCGCCCCCCTATAACCGCTTCAGAATTGCCATTATTGCCGCACAGGTTATTGCGCTAAGCCTGGTCTGTCGGGCCACAACCCAAAGCATTCCGGAAATACTGGAATTTGCGAATACAGCCGTTGGGTATGCGTCTTTCCCCTATAGCCCCGTGGAAATGGCCGTTGCCCAAACCGCGCTTTTGCCGCTTACAACAACGCCCGAACTTATGGTGCAGCTATTTTCCGTAAGCTTTGTTATTGCAACGGGGCTGGCGATCGGGCTTAGCGCGGTTTTGTGGATATTCGGCTGGCCTACGGAGCGTTCGGAATTTAATCTCTGGGTAAATTTACCAACCTTTTCGCCTTCTTCGGTTTCACAGGCCGAAAAGCGCATGAAGCGGGATGCAAGCATTAATATTATACTTGGTATCGGCTTGCTTTACGCCATTCCCTACGGGTTTTCTTTTGTTGTCGATATTTTCGGCACAGGCTTATTCGAAGATTACCATTCACTGGTTTGGGTGGTGGCGCTTTGGGCATTTTTACCGGCCTTACTGGTGACGCGGGGCATCAGCATTACCAAAGTCAGCCGTATTCTTGGAAACGCCCTTAAACGCGCGTGAGGTTTTATCCCTTTTTGATGGTTTTCTATCTTTTGGCCGGAACGCTTGCCGCCCAAGACCAATTGCGCTTTGCCAGCTTTAATGTCGGGCTGGGCCGCGATGGGCCAGGAGAGTTGCTGAAAGACATTCAATCCAATGACAAGGATATTTTGGCCTTGGCAGCGATCATTGGTGAAACCGCACCCGATATCTTGCTGCTGACCAATTTTGATACCGATTACCGTAACCTTGCCGTGCGCGCGTTTACCGAGGTTATCACCACCGAAACCGGCCTTAATTACCCCTATTTTTTTGCACCCGAAGGCAATTCGGGGTTTCCCTCCGGCATGGACCTGAACAGCGATGGCTGGTCTTTTGATTGGGCTGATAATTGGGGGTTTGGCCTGTTCCCCGGGTCTGAAAGTATGGTATTACTGTCAAAATACCCGATTGATACAGCCCAAAGCCAAACCTATGCGGAATTCCTTTGGCGGGATTTACCCAACCCGACCCCGCCAAAAAACCCCGACGGATCAGATTTCTTTGCGCCTGCAGTCTGGCAAAACTATCGTCTGGCTTCAAAAAATTTCTGGGATGTGGTGATAGCCTTGCCACAAGGGCAAGAAATTCGGGTGCTTGCCTCGCATGCCACACCACCGGTATTTGACGGGCCGGAAAACCGTAACGGGTTGCGAAATGACGCCGAAGTGTCTTTTTGGAGGGGCTACATCAACCGGTCGGTCGCGCAAAATGCCTATTTTGTCATTCTGGCAGATTTTAACGCTGACCCAAAAGACGGCGAAGGATTGGGTTTTGCCATTAATACCCTGCTGAATGACGCCCGCATCATTGACCCCGCGCCAAGATCAATGGGCGCTGTTCGGGCAAGCAATGATCAAGCTGGCATCAATTTACAGCATTCAAGCCCGCCTGCCACCGATACTGTCGATTGGGCCGATAGCAAAATCGGCAATTTGCGGGTTGATTATGTGCTGCCATCCAGCAACCTTACAGTGCTTCAATCCGGCGTTTTCTGGCCCGGGCCGGATGATATATTATTCCCGCTGCTGGCTGCCAGCCAAACCGCGCATCGGCTGGTTTGGGTTGATGTCAGTCTGCCTTGATGTCCGGCATTTGGTCGGTTTTCCATTTTATCGATTGGCGCAGCGCAACCGCAACCGGCGTTGGTTCGAATTCAGGCAATAACTGCTCAAACCGTGCGTTATCCAGCGCGTGTTCGGTATTCCACAGGTAACGCATTTCCAGCAATTCCCGCGCCAAACGCCAGAATGGCGATGCAATGCGCATCATTGGCCATGGAAACCCTTTCAAGGTCAGCTTTTGGCCGGTAGTTGCAGAAAAATGAGCCATTATCTGGCGGCCGGTCAGGGCATAACCGCCAAAGGGAACATCCTCAAATATTGCCAGTTCTTTACGTTTTTCAGCCAGCATAACTGCTGCGCGTGCCAGATCGGGCAGATAAGCCCACGCATGGGTAATATCCGCATTACCGGGGTAGTTGAACCGCCCTTTTTCCAGCTTGGCGGCGATTGATATATCAAACCAGTTGCCGCTATTGGTGGTGTCGATAAAATCTCCGGCTCGTAGAATAATGGTTTGCACACCCGCATTTTTCGAGGCATCCCGCAACATATTTTCTATATCAATACGAACCTGGCCTTTTACGGTTTGGGCGCACCGGGGTGTGGATTCATTCCATACCCCCGCCGTGCCGCCGAAATTATAGACATTGCCCGGTTGCAAAATGGTGGCACCGCTGGATTTGGCCGCGCTGATCACATCTTTGGTGATCGCCGGCAAGGCCGTGCCCCAGTTTTCATAGTTTGGCGGGTTCAGCCCGTTCACGATCACATCTACGCCCTGTGCTGCATCCGCCATATTTTCCTTACCACGTTGAAAAAGCTTCACATCCCAGCCGGCCTGTTCAAATGCCTGCACTGAATGGCTGCCGAATTTTCCCGATGCCCCAAGAATTAAAACTGTGTTTGTCATGATGGTTTCCTCTTTGTCGGGGTAAATATATCTATCCATTACTGAATATAAATTGCTTATTTCTAACGATGTGCTATGCATTAATGCATGGATATGCGAAATCTCGACTGGTCCTTGGTGCAGGTGTTTCTGGCGGTTGCCGAAACCGGTTCGCTTTCTGCGGCGGCGCGCAAAACCGGTCAAAGCCAACCCACGGTTGGCCGCCAGATCAAAGCCATTGAGGCAGCGCTTGGCCTGCCTTTGTTTATCCGGCAAACGCGGGGACTGGTTTTGAACGAAACCGGCGCAAGGTTGCTGATCCATGCCCAAAACATGCAAAATGCCGCTGCACAAATCACGCTAGAGGCCGCGGGCCAGTCAATATCACTGGAGGGCGAGGTTCGTATCACCGCACCGGTATTGATTTCGCATCATTATCTGCCCGAAATCCTTGCCGCTATTCATGCAGCCGAACCGAATATCGAACTGGTTTTACTGCCCAATGACGCTACCGAAAACCTGTTATTTCGCGAGGCAGATATCGCCATTCGCCTGTATCGCCCCACCCAGAAAGACATTATCGCCAAAAAACTGGGAGCTTTTTCAATGGGGCTGTTTGCCCATCGCGATTATCTTGAAAAACGCGGCATGCCCGATAATCTCAGCGATTTTGCGGATCATGATTTTGTCGGGTTTGACCAGAACCCCCTGATCATCGACGGCATGAAAAACTTTGGCATTCAGGCCGATCAGAAAACTTTCAAAATCCGCTGTGACCAACAAGCCATCTTTTGGGAATTGGTGCGCGCCGGTTGTGGCATTGGCCCAAGCCAGACCCGGCTGACATTGCAAGACCCTGATATTATTCAGGTTTTTCCCCAAGCCAAAATTACGCCTTTGCCGGTTTGGCTGGCCGCGCCCAACGCGCTTCGCAATACGCCGCGCATTCGCATTGTCTATGATATGTTGGCGAATGCCCTGCAAAAGCTGACCGATGCTTGACCCTTTGCGCGGAACAGGATACCGAATTCTGGAACAAAACTTGCAAGGAGCAGCGCAATGGCCAACCCCTCAATTCTTATTCTGCCCGGTGACGGGATCGGCCCCGAGGTTATGGCTGAGGTGCGCAAAATCATTGGCTGGTTTGGCGAAAACCGTAATCTGAATTTTGATCTGTCCGAAGACCTTGTCGGCGGCGCAGCATATGATGCCCACGGCACGCCGTTAACCGATGCAACCATGGCCAAAGCCCAATCGGTTGACGCGGTTTTGCTGGGTGCTGTTGGCGGCCCGGCCTATGATGATCTTGATTTTTCCGTAAAGCCCGAACGCGGGTTATTGCGGCTTCGCAAGGAAATGGACCTGTTTGCCAACCTGCGCCCCGCGCAATGTTTTGATGCATTGGCCGATTTTTCCAGCCTGAAAAAAGACGTGGTTGCAGGCCTTGATATCATGATCGTGCGCGAACTTACCTCGGGGAGCTATTTTGGCGAACCGCGCGGTATTTCCGATTTGCCCGATGGCCAGCGGGTCGGCATCAACACCCAGCGTTATACCACCGACGAGATTCGCCGCGTGGCAAGATCAGCCTTTGAGCTGGCCCGCAAACGCGGCAACAAGGTTTGTTCGATGGAAAAAGCCAATGTGATGGAAAGCGGTATTTTATGGCGCGAAGAAGTCACATGGGTGCATCAAAATGAATATCCGGATGTGGAATTATCGCATATGTATGCGGATAACGGCGCCATGCAGCTGGTGCGCTGGCCCAAACAGTTTGACGTGATTGTCACTGACAACCTGTTTGGCGATATCCTGTCAGATTGCGCGGCCATGCTGACCGGATCATTGGGCATGTTGCCATCTGCCAGTCTGGGCGTGCCAATGGAAAATGGCCGACCCAAGGCGATGTATGAACCGGTGCATGGTTCTGCACCTGATATTACCGGCCAAGGCAAGGCCAACCCGATCGCTTGTATTTTGTCATTCGCGATGGCGCTGCGCTATTCGTTTGACCAAGGCGCCGAGGCCACACGGCTGGAAGCGGCAATTGAAACCGTGCTGGCTGCTGGCGCGCGCACCGCTGATTTGCTGGGGCCAACGGGTGGTTCGCCAATTTCTACCGCAGAAATGGGAGATGTGATTATCAAGGCGCTGGACGCCAGCTAGGGTCAGAATTTGCTAAATCTTGTGTTGCTGAGCAGAGAAGCAGCGCCAGCAACACAAAGGGCAGGAATCACAACCGGTTCAATAATTCCGGTGTTGGCCACGCATCGGCGGGGATGCCAAGACGTAATTGTTCAGCCCGCACTGCGGCGCGGGTTTTGACACCCAACACCCCGTCAGCACCGCCGACATCATGGCCAAGCTGTTCCAGCTTGCGCTGCAATTGCACCATTTGGTCACCATTCAGACCCATATCGGGGTTGCCCGCATCATAACGTTCAGCACCACCAATTCGAGTGGCCATGTAAGACACCGAAGCCTGATAGACAAAAGAATGGTTCCATTCACGGTAAACATCATAATTGCGATAGGTGATAAATTTTGGCCCGTTACGGCCTTGGGGTAACATCAAAGTTGCCGGAGCACCCGAACCCATCAAATCACCCGATCTGGCCTGCACACCCAAGGCCCGCAACTGGCCCACAGTTGTTGGCCGGTCGGATCCGGCTTGTTCCCAAGGAAAATCCGCGGGCACCGTGACTTCTTGCAGCCATGGTTCATTGGCACTCCAGCCCAGATCAGCCACCAGCCTTGCGGCAGTCATGATCGCATCTGGCGCACTGGTTTTCAGGCGCACATGGCCATCATTATCACCATCCACGCCGCGTTCCAGAATATCTTCGGGCAACATTTGCACCATGCCGATTTCGCCAGCCCATGCGCCGGTCATGGTGGCCGGATTCAGGTCTCCCTGCGCGGCAAGCGCAATGGCCGCAAATAATTCGGGCTGAAACAGTTCGGGGCGGCGACAATCATGGGCCAATGTTGCCAGCGCGCTGACGGTGTTGAAATCCCCCTGCACTACGCCATAATCGGTTTCCATCGCCCAGAATGCCAGAATTACCTCGGGGGGCACGCCGTATTCACGCAAGGCACGATCAAATACCGCACGATATTGCCGGGATTTTTCGGCGCCGATGCGTAACCGAGATGCGCTGATCGAGCGCTGGGAGAATTCCAGAAATGTTTGCCGAAACACGCCTTGGGCGCGATCAAACCGTAACACCTGCGGGTCGTGCCGTGCAACGGAAACCACCGCGCGGATAGCATTGTCGGGCATGCCACGCCGTGCTGCTTCTGTAGATACTTTGTTCATAAAGCTTGAAAAGCTGCCCCCGCACGGGATGGTCTGGGCCAAAACGGGGGTTGAAAGGGTCAGGCCTAAAATGGCGCTAACAGCTACACGGATGAATAGACGCAATTTGAATTCTCCTTAAAAACAATTCCGGCAGGGTAACGGCAGGCCGGATTTGGTTCAAGCACTACATTGCATCAATGT
>JALSGU010000176.1 GCA_026982575.1 Paracoccaceae bacterium
ATTGCATCAATGTCTGGCATTTGCCCCGCAAAACAGGTCTGGCAGGGTCAGCCCCGAAACCACCCGCTACGCCGGCGATCAACACCGTTTTTCAAGCAAACCGCATCAAAGATTGCCAAACAGATTAACCGAGTTCTGAATGCTCATCCCGCCATCCAGTGGCAGAATCGCACCCGTCACATACCGCCCGCTGCGCCCGCATAGATAAAGCGTTGCACCGGCAATATCTGCTGGCTGACCGATCCGGCCCAACGGCACGTTTTTGCCAACCTTTGCCTCGCCCTCGGCTGTGGCCGTCGCGAACGCGGTCATGCGCGACGGAAACGGCCCCGGCGCAAACGCATTTACGGTAATGCGCCGCGCCGCGAATTCATCCGCCAGAATTTTGGTCAGATGATGCACCGCTGCTTTGGAGGCTGAATAGGAATATGCGCCCTCGGATACCGGCAATGTGCCCATGACGGACCCGATATTGATAACCCGCGCCGGATCATCATCGCTGGCCGCGGCATCCAGCAGGGGCAACAATTCTCGGGTTAAGGTAAACAGCCCCGCCACGTTGATTCCCATCACTTTGGCCCATGCATCATGGGGAAAACTTTCAATTGGCGCACCCCATGAAACCCCCGCATTGTTAAACAGAATATCCAGTTTTTGGGAGCGGGATTTCACCGCAGCAACCAATGCATCTATGCTTTCTGCTGACCCGACATCACCGCCAAACCCCTCGGCGCTACCCGAGGCATCCAAAGCATTAAGTTCCGCCGCCACTGATTCGCAATTGTCTGATTTACGGCTGACAATCATCACATGCGCGCCCGCCTGCACCAAAGCTGTGGCAATCATTTGCCCAATGCCGCTGGCCCCGCCTGTCACCAAAGCGGTTTTTCCGTTTAGGCCAAACAGGTTATCCAGATAATTCATTTTACCCTCCAAAACATTGATTTTTTCATGTTTTTGCCATAGTCTTTTGTTAAGTTTTATCTGTTTTCGGCAGTTTCACCAAGCATCTAGTGAAAAAGGTAAAAGGTTACGTTGATGGAATTGGTTTTGGCATTATTGGGCGGAGCAGCAGGCGGCAGCCTTATTTGCGGAATATCCCCCAAAGTTTCAGTTAGCCTCTGGTTAAGCCTAACCGGAGGAATGCTGGGTGGCGCGGCGTTTTTCCTGCTTTTTTCAAGGTTTCTGATCTCCGGTGGCGTCTATTTTTCCGGCACCGTCAGTTTAGGCTCGTTACTGGGCCTGATGTCGATCGGGTTTGCGGGCGGTATTCTGGTATTATCCCTGATCTGCTTTAAGCGCTGGCGCAACTTACGTTAAAGCCCCAATACATCCAGCATTGAATATTCGCCCGGTTTCCGGTGATGCCCCCAAAGCGCGGCTTTGACCGCGCCGCGCGCAAATAACATGCGGTCGCTGGCGATATGTTTCAGGCTGATACGTTCGCCCATTCCGGCAAAAACCACCTCGTGTTCGCCGACCACATCACCGCCGCGCAGGGCTGAAAACCCGATATGGCCGCGGATGCGCTCTCCGGTGATGCCTTCGCGTGCGGGGTCGCGGATATCTGCCAGATTGGCACCGCGCCCAATGGCGGCGGCCTCACCCAGCATCAATGCAGTGCCCGATGGCGCGTCAACCTTGTGGCGGTGATGTATTTCTACAATCTCGATATCAAAATCTTCATCCAGTGCTGCCGCCACTTTTTGGGTCAGCACGGTTAGCAAATTCACCCCGAGGCTGAAATTTCCGGCGCGAATAATTGGCGCGTGGCGCGCGGCTGCCGAAAGATAATTTATATCCGCATCGCTTAGCCCTGTGGTGCCGATCACATGCGCCACCCGCGCCTGTGCGGTCAGTTCGGCATTGGCAATCGTGGCTTCGGGTGTGGTGAAATCAAGCAAGGCATGACAGTTGGAAACAATATCCAGCAGATCATCCACCACGGGTATATCCATAGGTTTACCGCCCAGACATTCCCCCAGATCACGGCCAACCCAATCGCTGCCCCTGCGTTCAGTGACGCCGACCAGTTGGCAATTTTCATTTTCCAGCACCGCTTGCACCAACATTTGGCCCATGCGGCCCGACGCGCCTGCCACGATAATTTTTGTTTGCCCAGCCATGATGCGCTCCTTTTGTTTGCCCAGCTTTAGCCGCCCATTGGCTTGACTTCAACTGAAACGCGGCACATTAGGTGGCTTATGGCAAAAAACAGATTCGAAAACAGTCGCGGTCCCAGCCAGCGGCAACTCCGCGTCGGCGAACTTATTCGCCGCGCCCTTTCCGATGTATTGATGCGCGGCGACATCCATGATGATGAACTGGCGCAAATATCCGTAACCGTAGGCGAGGTTCGGGTGACGCCGGATTTGCGCATTGCCACTGCATTTGTGCTGCCGCTTGGCGGTGAAAACGCTGAAGCGCTGGTGAAATTGCTGGCCAAAAACAAATATGAATTGCGCCGTGCGGTTACCGCGATGGTCAAGATGAAACATTCGCCGGATTTACGGTTTTTGCCCGATCGCAGCTTTGACCAGATGGATGCCACCCAGGCCTTGCTGGACAGCCCCGCGGTAAAACGTGATTTGCAAAAGAAAGACGATGATGGCGAGACGTAAAAAAGGCCGTGCAGTGCATGGCTGGCTGGTGGTGGATAAACCCGCCGGTATTACCTCCAATGCGGTGGTCAACAAGGCAAAATGGGCTTTCAAGGCGCAAAAAGCCGGCCATGCGGGCACGCTTGACCCAGAGGCAACAGGGGTGCTGGCCATTGCTTTTGGCGAGGCCACAAAAACCGTGCCCTATATTACCGACGCCCTGAAAGCATACCGTTTTACGGTTAAACTGGGCGAAGCCACCAATACCGATGATGCCGAGGGCGAAGTGATCAAAACCTCTGATCTGCGCCCTGACGGCGAAACCATCCGTGCGGAACTGGGCCGGTTTGTAGGTGATATCCAACAGGTGCCACCACAATTTTCCGCCGTAAAGGTAGACGGTGAGCGCGCCTATAATCGGGCGCGGAGCGGCGAGGAAATGGTGCTGAAATCCCGCGATCTGTTTGTTGAATCGCTGGAACTGGCCGAGGTGACCGATAAAGACCATATCGTGCTGGAAATGATCTGCGGCAAGGGCGGCTATGTGCGTTCCATTGCGCGGGATCTGGGCGAGGTGCTTGGCTGTTATGCCCATGTCAAAACCCTGCGCCGTGTGTGGTCAGGGCCGTTTGAGTCCTCGGATGGTATCAAATTCGAAACGCTGGATGAAATGGCGGGTGATGTGGCGTTAGATGATTTTTTGCTGCCGCTGGAAACCGGACTGCACGATCTGCCCGAATTGCACTGCACCCCCGAGGGCGCGGCAAAGCTGCGCAATGGCAACCCCGGCATGGTGATTGCCAGCGATGTTGACTATGGCGAAGAATGCTGGGCCTCGCTGGATGGCACACCGGTGGCTATTGGTGTTTACAAGGCTGGTGAATTGCACCCGACACGGGTTTTTGTGCCGGGTTAAATCTGTAGCAGCCATGTTTACTAGCCTGCTGAAATCTGCCAAAATATTGTTATGATTACCAAAGATTTCCAAAAAGATACCACACGATCAACCGCCCGTTATTCCGACTGTCAGGCATATCGGTATGATCTGACGCGGGTTTGGGATAACAGCGGCCGCAAGGTTTTGTTTCTCATGCTTAACCCGTCCACCGCCACCGAAATACAAAATGACCCAACCGTAGAACGCTGCGAACGCCGCAGCCGCGCGCTGGGGTTTGGCGCATTTCGCGTGTGCAATATTTTTGCCTTTCGCGCCACCGACCCAAAGGTAATGCGCGCAGCGGCTGATCCGGTCGGGCCGGATAATGACAACGTTATATTACAAGCCATCAACTGGGCTGACGAAGTGGTTGCCGCATGGGGCGCGCATGGCGAACATATGGCGCGCGGTGCGGCCATGGAAAAACTGTTGCGCGGTCAATCCAAAACCCCCAAACATCTGGGGCTGACCAAAGCAGGCCACCCCAAACATCCGCTTTATATTTCCTATCAAACCCAACCGGAAAGCTGGTGGTGAAAATGACCCGTTTTATGACAACTGTTTTTCTTGTTTTGTTAGGCCTGCCTGCATTGGCCACACCGCCCGATGCAATTTCCATATCCGACCGCATATTCGGGGTTAACGCCACGCATGTATTTATACTGCGCCATGTAAATGACAATCTTGGCCTGAATATTCTGGGTATGAACGATACCTATCTGGTGGCCAAAAGTATTAAAACCGGACAAGATGAAACCATTTGGCCGGTTATGCGTTGGCATAGGGGGTATGATGAAAATGGCGAAAAACAAATCTTGCAATACTTTCCGCTGGCAGGTGCGATAAATCCGTTTCGGATATTGGCCCAATTCAATGCGCTCCCGATAAACCGCCCCATGCGCTATCCTGATGAAAGGTTTACCCCCCAAACGGCACTATTTTCTGACGGGCTGGAGATCGCGGAGCAGATATTGCCGCTGGATGTGGTATTTGCACAAATGCGCGCCTCGATCGACCTGACCAGTGCCGCGTTTCAACCTTATCCGGAGACTGGCTTTCAATCGATGACATTCAGCACGCCGCAAGACATGATGGGTGATATTGAGCTGGAATTTGAGTGGTGCGAAATTGAGGCTGCAATGAGCATTCGCGCGTCATACGATCTGATCAAGGTTAATTTGGCACGTATTTATTGCGCGGGGGATTCCGCTCAATCGGCTTCGCTGATTGTATTGATCCCCGCTGGAAAGGCAGAAAACTGATATGAAAATCGCCCTGATAACCGGTGCCAGCCGAGGCATAGGTGCTGCCACTGCGGTTCTTGCCGCCAAAGCCGGATATGATGTTTGCGTTAACTATCTTTCCAACCATGATCGCGCCGATCAAGTGGTTGCAGCCTGTCAGGCGCTGGGCGTGCGGGCCATTGCAGTGGCGGGGGATGTTGGCGTTGAATCTGACGTGGAGACCCTGTTCAAAACCTGCGATGCGCAGCTTGGCCCTGTGTCCTTTCTGGTTAATAACGCTGGCATCATCGGGCAGGCATCAAGGGTCGAAACCCTGCCAAGCACCGTGCTGCACCAGACATTTTCGGTCAATGTCTTTGGCGCGTTTTATTGCGCACAAGCGGCGGTAAAACGCATGTCGACAACAAACGGCGGCTCGGGCGGCACCATTGTTAATGTCAGCTCTATCGCCGCCACCAATGGCAGCGCGGGCGAATATGTGCATTACGCCGCCTCCAAAGCCGCGCTTGACGGGTTTACAATCGGGCTGGCGCGCGAGGTTGGCGTTGAAGGCATCCGCGTAAATTCCGTGCAAGCCGGAACGGCTGATACCGAGGTGCACACCTTGGGCGGCGGCAACCCTGAACGGCCTGCCATGGTGGCACGCACATCGGCACTGGGCCGCGTTGCAAGGGCCGAAGAAATCGCTGAGGCGATTATCTGGCTGGGATCGGAAAAATCCAGTTATGCTACAGGTGCGGCATTAAGGGTTGGCGGGGGGTTGTAATTTCTTTGTTGAAAAATTTGGGGCCTTGCCCAAGCAATGGACCGCAAAGGGGACGCACCAGGCATTCATGAGCAGTAATATCAACGGATGATCTCAGCCCACAGGGAGCTTGAGAGTATCCGACCTTCTGTGTATGAGTGGAATGGTCCATGCTTCTGCAATGAAGGAGCATGACGACAATGACGATATCAAAAGAAATACTGGACGAGCTGCTCAGCGGCGTTGAACGGCCCGAAGATTTGCTGGACGACAAAGGCCTGATGAAGGAACGGAAGGTTCGGCTGATGGAGCGGATGCTGGGTGCTGAACTGACCGAGCATCTAGGCTATGACCCGCACGGTGAGCCTGCCAGTCAGCAATCCAACCGCCGCACGGGCCCAGGCAAGGTGCTAAAAGGCAATGACGGGGCGGTGCCGATTGACATCCCACGCGACCGCGATGGCCACAAACAAAGTGATATCGAAGCCCTGCTACCGTGGAACTTTAAGGCCTAGGTGCCAACAAGACAACGCTTACGCAACAGCAACATACCGCCGGATTTCAGGCAGCGCTTTAACCCATTAAACACCTCGGCGCGGGCATCAGGGCCGACAGACTGGATAAAAATGGCTATTACCAGATCATACTGCACAGCATCCCAATCCCATGTTATGATGTCGGCAACCTGAAAATCAACGTTTACTGCGTGTTCTTGTGCCAGTGCTTTCGCTTTTTCAACCGCGTTCGGAGCACCATCCATCGCTGAAACAGTCAGACCTTGTTTGGCGATAAAAACCGAATTGCGCCCCTAGCCATCAGCCACAACCAAGGCGGTTTGACCGGCTTTCAGGTATTCCGTTTTTTGGTAATAAAAATCGACGGGTCTTTGCCAAACAGGTAATCCGGCGTTGCGTTGCGTTCTTCCCGTATAGATTTTCAATCCTTTTTGCTGCAACTTAAAACAGTATCGTAACCGAGCACCCAAAGCCAGTTGCGACCGCATCCCACGGGTCGGGGGCATGGGTGCGGCTGTCGTATATTTCTTTGGCAATCCCGATGCCGATTGCCGCCAGACACCCCGCCACCGGATCATCGGTCATTTCCGTAACAATCGCGGCCGTTACCATCCCCGCACCAAAATGCAGCATTTTATCCTGCGCACAGCCGGACATCACGGAAAAAACAAGTATCCAGCGCAAAATCACCTCCATTTTCATAAAGGGGATAGGCCGGATTTGTTAATAAATACCTGACTAAGCGGTTTCCACCTTTACCGCCGAAAACTTGAATTCAGGAATTTTCCCGACAGGGTCCAGCGCGGAATTGGTCAGGATATTTGCTGCCGCCTCAACATAAGCAAAAGGCAGGAAAACATTGTCCCGCGCGATGGCGCGATCAGCGCGGGCCATGATTTTAATGCTGCCGCGCCTTGTTGACAGCTTGATCATATCGCCCGGTTCCATACCGAATTCGCGCAGGGTATCGGGGTGTAATGAACAATTTGCCTCGGGTTCCATTGCGTCCAGAACCGATGCGCGGCGGGTCATGGAACCGGTGTGCCAATGCTCCAATTGACGACCGGTGATCAGCACAAAGGGGAAATCCTTGTCTGGGGTTTCAGCCGGTGGCACAATTGAAACCGGCGCAAAACGTGCGCGGCCATTTTCACGCGGGAAACCATCGCTAAACACAATGGCTTGGCCGGGATCATCCGGCGACAGGCTGGGATAGGTCACGGCCTCGCGCTCCAACCGTTCCCATGTGATGTTGTTCAGCGATTTCATGGTCAGTTTCATTTCGGCAAATATTTCGCGCGGATGGGTGTAATCCCATGCCAGACCAAGACGTTGTGCCAAACGGGTTGTGATCAGCCAATCGGCCCGTGCCTGCCCCGGGGGTGGCAATGCGGGGCGGCCCATTTGCACTTGGCGATTGGTGTTGGTGGCCGTGCCGGTTTTTTCGGCCCAAGCAGCGGCGGGCAAAATTACATCGGCATAATTGGCGGTTTCGGTCAGAAAAATATCCTGCACAACCAGATGTTCCAATTTGGCCAGTGCCGCGCGGGCATGGGTGACATCGGGGTCGGACATGGCAGGGTTTTCGCCCAGAATATACATGCCGTGGATTTGGTTGTTATGAATGGCCTCGATAATCTCGACCACGGTCAGGCCTTTTTCACTGCCAAAATCTTTGCTATCCCAAATTTTGGTAAAATTTGCGCGCACCCCGTCATCGGCAACCGTTTGATAATCAGGCAAAAACATCGGGATCATGCCCGCATCCGACGCGCCTTGCACATTGTTTTGCCCGCGCAGCGGGTGCAGCCCAGCGCCGGGCTTGCCGATATTGCCGGTCATCAGCGCCAAGGAAATCAGGGCGCGGGCATTATCCGTGCCATGCACATGCTGCGAAACACCCATGCCCCAGAAAATCATCGCTGCATCCGCTGCGGCGAATTCGCGTGCGACTTTGCGGATCGTTTCCGCGTCAATGCCGCAGATTTCCGCCATTTTTTCAGGGGGAAAATCCTTTAATCCGGCTTTCATTTCCTGCCAATTTTCGGTGTGTTTGGCGATATAGTCTTTATCCTCCAGCCCCTCATCCATGATCACATGCATGATGGCATTGATCAGGGAAACATCACCGCCGGCTTTGAATTTCAGCAAATGGCGGGCATGGCGGCCCATGGCAACGCCGCGCGGGTCCATCACAATCAGATTGCCGCCGCGTTTGGCGAATTGTTTGAAATAGGTGGCAGCAACCGGATGGTTTTCCACCGCGTTTGATCCGATAATAATGGCACAATCGGCATTTTCGATCTGGTTAAAGGTGGCCGTAACCGCCGCTGACCCGACATTTTCCATCAATGCCGCGACCGAGCTGGCATGGCAAAGCCGCGTGCAATG
>JALSGU010000177.1 GCA_026982575.1 Paracoccaceae bacterium
GCTGATTTCAGCTCCTGAAAGGGGGCCTCGGCATAAAGCCGCGAAAGATAAGACGACATCGCCCCGACCGGCGGCGCGATCGACATATCGTTATCGTTCAGAATAACAATCATGCGTTTATCAAGATCACCCGCATGGTTCATGGCCTCGAACGCCATGCCCGCAGAAATTGACCCGTCGCCAATTACCGCAATAGTATCGCCAATACCGTGTTTTGGTGTGCCGCCCAGATCACGGGCGGCCGCCATGCCAAGGGCGGCGGAAATAGACGTAGCCGCATGGCCGGCGCCAAACGGGTCATAGGGGCTTTCAGAGCGTTTGGTAAACCCCGACAGCCCACCACCCATGCGCAAACTGCGAATGCGGTCACGGCGCCCTGTCAGGATTTTATGGGGGTAACATTGATGGCTGACATCCCAGATAAGCCGGTCACGCGGCGCATTGAACACCGCATGCAACGCCACCGTCAATTCAACCACCCCAAGCCCCGCCCCCAGATGGCCGCCGGTTTCCGACACAGCCGAAACGGTTTCGCTGCGCAATTCATTGGCAACCTGCGTTAGTTCTGTATCGCTAAGCGGTTTCAGATCGGCGGGGCTGTTTATTTTATCCAGCAAGGGGGTGTTTGGGCGGCTCATTTCATATCCTTCAGCTCGACCGCGTTATGGTATATTGCGCGGCTTGGCGCAAGTTGTCTGCGCGGTTGCCATAAGGGGCCAAGGCAGTTTGCGCCTGTTCAACCAGTTCTGCCGCGCGCAATTTGGCCCCGCCCATGCCCAAAAGCGAAACAAAGGTGGCCTTGCCCGCCGCTTCGTCTTTGCGCAGGCGTTTGCCGGTTTTTGCGGTATCGCCCTCAATATCTAAAATATCGTCACGAATTTGAAATGCGCAGCCCAGCGCATCGGCATATTTATGTAACGGTTCCGGATCATGCCCTGCCAAAAGCGGCCCCGCGCCAGCCGACCAGCGAATAAGCGCGCCGGTTTTCAGAGATTGCAACGTGGAAATTTCCGCAAGGTTTAGCGGGGTTGGCGCGGTTTCAGCGGCAATATCCATATCCTGACCCAGCACCATGCCTTGCCCACCCGCTGCTTTGGCCAAACTGCCAATCAGCGCAATGGGCGCATTGATATCTGCCAGAATTTCAAATGCCATGGCTTGCAAAGCATCCCCCGCCAGCACCGCCGTTGCGTCATCCCATTTAATGTGAACGGTCGGCAGACCACGGCGCAAATCATCGTTATCCATTGCCGGTAAATCATCATGCACCAGTGAATAGGCATGCACACATTCAATTGCCGCCGCCGCTGCATCGGCTTGCGCCACCGGCACACCAAACAGGCCCGCGCTTTCCATCACCAGAAACGCGCGCAACCGTTTGCCGCCATTCAGCACCGCATAGCGCATGGAGTCAGCGATTCGGGTGTCTTTGGGAAGCAAGGTATCAAGGCTGGTTTCCACGCGGGTTGCAGCATCAGCCAAGGCAGCCTGAAACTGCGATTGGGCCATGTTACCCGGCCTCTACCGGTTTGGTTCCGGTGGCTTGGCCATCTGCGTTCAGGGTGATTTGCGCGACCTTTTCCTCAGCCTCCGCCAGTTTTTTCTCGCAATGCTTTTTTAGCTTATCGCCGCGCTCATACAGTTTGATGGATTCTTCCAGCGGCACATTGCCCGATTCAAGCTGCTCGACAACGGTTTCCAGTTCGGCCATTGCGGCCTCGAAACTAAGGTCTTTGGTCATTTACTGCTCCTGCAAAACACGGACATGGGCCGCAACAGATGCGGCTAGGGCATCCAGATCATAGCCGCCCTCCAACGTGGATACCAGACGCCCGGCGCAATGTTTTTGGGCCAGATCGCATAATTGTTGCGTGGCCCATGCAAAATCTTCAACATCCCAGTTCAGCCCTGCCAACGGATCATTGCGATGGGCATCAAACCCCGCTGAGATAAAAACCATTTCCGGCTGCCATGCATCGATTGCCGGTAAAATCTGGTTGGTCATCTTTTCACGAAAAAACGCACCATCTGATCCCGCAGGCAAAGGCACATTCATAATCTGCCCATGGGCGCCGGTTTCATCGGCCGCGCCCGAACCGGGGAAAAGCGGCATTTGCTGGCTGCTGGCAAAGAAAATGCGGCTTTCATTCCAGACAAGATCCTGTGTTCCGTTACCGTGATGCACGTCAAAATCCATGATCGCCACGCGGTTCAGCCCGTGATGATCCAGCGCGTGTTTGGCGGCAATCACCACATTGCCAAACAGGCAAAACCCCATCGCCGTGGTTGTTTCCGCATGGTGGCC
>JALSGU010000178.1 GCA_026982575.1 Paracoccaceae bacterium
CTACAATTTAGTGCTTTCACGCCGCCAACCCGAACAGGCTATGCAGATGCTTGAGAGGTTGATACAGCCGCGCATTGTCCATGGTCTGGCGCAGGAAGGCCCTTGCGGCATTAGCATCGCGCCTGGCTGTAAGCCGAAAATCGATCAGCTTTCCATGTTGATCAACCGCCCGCCACAAGTAACGCCGCTTGCCACCAACCAGGATGTAGGTATTGTCACATATCAGATCAGCCCCCGCCAGCTGCGCTGGCTGAAGTTGCGCTTTGCGATCCCTGGTCCGAACTTTAGCACTCGTCTGTAAGCCGTGGCTGCATCAACTCAGGCGCCGCGTTCAGATAACATATCGCGAGCATCCAGATAAGAAAGCGCATAGCGGCAGTTCCGGCCCACGGCTAACAGGGTGATCCCGGGTGGAAAGCCATGGCCTTTGAACGGATCAGGGCGTGACATCGGCAACCTCGGTAATGGAAAACCGTGAATATCAACAAACCACAGACTTAATGCAACAGTGCCGGATCAGGCGCGTTCGGCATATTCCATGGTTTCTGTGTTGACGACAATTTTTTCATCCTGCCCCACAAATGGCGGGATCATTACGCGCACGCCGTTATCCAGCACTGCGGGCTTAAACGAATTGGCGGCGGTCTGGCCTTTGACGGCGGGTTCGGTTTCAACCACGGTGCAGGTAACTTTTTGTGGCAGGGCGGCGGATAATGCCTCTTCCTCGTGAAATTCGATCTGGATGGTCATGCCGTCTTGCAAAAACGGGCGACGTTCGCCAAGAATATCGGCAGGCAGTTCGATCTGTTCATAGGTTTCGGTATCCATAAATACCAGCATACCGTCATTTTCATAAAGAAACTGTTGCGATTTCTGGTCAAGCCGGACTTTTTCTACCTTGTCATTGGAGCGAAAGCGTTCGTTCAGCTTTGATCCCGTGCGCAGGTTTTTCATTTCAACCTGTGCAAAAGCCCCGCCTTTGCCGGGTTTTACATGGCTGATTTTTACCGCAACCCACAAGCCGCCTTCGTGTTCCAGAATGTTACCGGGTTTGATTTCATTTCCGTTAATTTTAGGCATCTTGGCTCTCGATATGATAAGGTTTGCGGCTTCTATATCGGGTGCTGCCAAAACCTGCAAGAAAAGTCGGAAAACAGCCGTTATGGTCGCATTTGGGGATTGCCAAATCCGGTAATTGCCGCTCAACTCGGGGTATGTTTTATTCTGCGTTTGAAATTCTGAAACAAGGGCTGACAGGCAACAAAGGCTGGAAACCGGTATGGCGTGATCCGGCGCCAAAACCTGAATATGACGTGATCATCATCGGGGGTGGTGGGCATGGTCTGGCCACCGCGCATTATCTGGCCAAAACATACGGTATCACCAATGTCGCAGTGTTGGAGCGCGGATATCTGGGCGGCGGTAATATTGGCCGCAACACCACGATTGTGCGGTGTGATTACGGCCAACCGGGCAATTCCGAATTTTACTCCCATTCCATGAAGCTGTGGGAGGGCTTATCGCAAGACCTGAATTATAACGTTATGCATTCGCAGCGCGGCATGTTGCAGCTTTGCCATAGCGACGAACAGGTGGCCAGCTATCGCAAGCGCGCCAATATGATTAATGCACGGGGCGATGAGGCCCAGATTATTGACCGCGATACCATCCGCAAACGTGCACCCTATATTGATCTGGACAATGCCCGTTTTCCGGTGCGCGGCGGCTTATGGCAAAAACGCGGCGGCACCGCGCGCCATGATGCGGTGGCGTGGGGTTATGCGCGTTCAGCTGACAGTCGCGGGGTTGATCTGATACAGAATTGCGCGGTGACAGGGTTTGATATTACCGATGGCAGGGTAACGGGTGTGCAGACCACGCGCGGCGCGATAAAAGCCAAAAAAATCGGCATGGCAGTGGCGGGGCGGTCCAGTGAAGTCGGTGCAATGGCGGGGCTGCGATTGCCGATTGAAAGCCATGTTTTGCAAGCGTTCGTGACCGAGGGCATCAAGCCGTTTATTGATTATACCATCAGTTTTGGCATGGGGCATTTTTATATCAACCAGTCCGACAAGGGCGGTTTGGTGTTTGGTGGCGATCTGGATATGTATAATTCCTATGCCCAGCGCGGCAACCTGCCAAGGGTTGAACAAGTGGCCGAGGCTGGCATGGCGATGATCCCCGCCATTGGCAAAGCACGGCAATTGCGCAGCTGGGGTGGCATTATGGATATGTCGATGGACGGCTCACCCTTTATTGATAAAACCCATATAGATGGCCTGTTTTTCAATGGCGGCTGGTGTTATGGCGGCTTTAAGGCGGCCCCCGCATCGGGCGCGGCATTTGCGCATTTAATCGCCACAGGGCAGCACGCTTCATTCGCCGCTAAATTCCGGTTGGACCGTTACAAAACCGGCCATCTGATTGACGAGGGCGGCCATGGTGCCTCGCCTAAATTGCATTGAGGATGTCATGAGAATTTCCTGCCCCCATTGCGGAGAGCGCGATTTGCGCGAATATACCTACCTTGGTTCGGCCAAATTGCTGGAGCGCCCCGATGGCGATGCGGGGTTTGAGGCGTTTTACGATTATGTGTATATCCGCGAAAACCCGTCGGGTGAGAATGCGGAATTATGGCAGCATTCCAGCGGCTGTTCGGCGTGGCTGCATGTGGTGCGCAATGTTTCCACCCATGAATTTCTATCTGTCAAACTGGCAGCCGAGGCCAAATCATGAGCCGCCTGCCAAAAGGCGGTCAAATTGATCGCAGCATTTCCGTGCCGTTTACGTTTGACGGCAAAACCTATACCGCCCATCCCGGCGATACGCTGGCATCGGCATTATTGGCCAATGATGTGCGCCTGATGGGGCGCAGTTTCAAATACCATCGCCCGCGCGGGGTTTTCACGGCGGGGTCCGAAGAACCAAACGCAATCATGGAAATAGGCAACGGGGCCGCGCAATTGCCTAATTCTCGGGCAACCACGCAGGAAGTTTACACCGGATTAGAGGCGCGCAGCCAAAATCGCTGGCCTTCCTTGAACTTTGATGTGATGAGCTTTACCGATTTATTGTCGCCGTTCCTAAGCGCAGGGTTCTATTATAAAACCTTTATGTGGCCGCGCAAATTCTGGCTGGCCCTATATGAACCGATCATTCGCCGCGCGGCTGGTCTTGGCCGCATTTC
>JALSGU010000179.1 GCA_026982575.1 Paracoccaceae bacterium
GACGGCATTCAAACCGCGCGGGATTTACGCGCGGCAGGGATCGAGGTTGCAGCGCTAATTGACACCCGCAAAGACATTGCGCCAGATCTGGATTGCCCTGTGATGACCGGCGCAAAAGTCGTGAACACCAAAGGTTATCTGGGCCTGAAATCCATTTCCGTGCAACGCCAAGACGGCACAGAAACCCAGATAACAGCCGATTGTCTGGCAGTGGCGGGGGGGTGGAACCCAAGCGTGCATCTTTCCAGTCATATGGGCAAAAAACCTGTTTGGCGCGAGGATATTCGTGCTTTCGTTCCAGTAGCGGGCGCCATTCCGAACATGCATTATGCGGGCGCAACCGCGGGGGAATTTTCCACCCATGACGCGCTGAAATCCGGGCTGGAGGCAGCCAAGACCGCGCTGGCAGCGCTGGGCATTGCCCCCAAACGCCTGACCTTGCCAAAAACCGAAAACCTGCCCGTTGAAAACCCAGCACCGATGCATATTGAGGGCAAACCCCGTGCATGGCTTGATTTTCAAAATGACGTGACAGTCAAGGATATTAAGCTGGCGCACCGCGAGAATTTCCGCTCGGTCGAGCATATGAAACGCTATACCACGTTGGGCATGGCCACCGATCAGGGCAAAACATCCAATATGGCCGCGCTGGCGGTAATGGCGGAATTAACGGGGCAAAGCATTCCTGAAACCGGCACAACCATGTTTCGCCCGCCGTTTTCGCCGGTGCAGATGGGGGCTTTGGCGGGGCGCAATATTGGCAGGCATTTCCAGCCCGAACGGCGGCTGCCCTCGGACAGGTTTTCGCGCGAAAATGCTGCCGACTGGGTCGAGGCCGGTTTATGGCTGCGCCCCTCGCTTTTCAAGCAAGATGGTGAAACCCGCTGGCGGCAGGCTTGTGATCGAGAGGTCAATATGGTGCGCAGCACGGTTGGCGTTTGCGATGTGACCTCCTTGGGTAAAATCGACGTGCAAGGGCCGGATGCGGCGGCGTTTCTGGACCGGTTATATATCAATAAAATATCAACCCTGAAAATTGGCAAGGTTCGTTATGGTGCGATGCTGCGCGAGGATGGCTTGGTGATGGATGACGGCACCGTGGCGCGGTTGGCAGATATGCACTATCTGGTCACAACCACCACCGGCGCGGCGGGGCAGGTTATGGCCCATATGGAATTTTGCAGCCAGTGCCTTTGGCCTGAAATGGATGTGCATATTATCTCGGTGACCGAACAATGGGCGCAATTTGCGGTGGCAGGGCCACGGGCGCGCGATGTGCTGAACGGGCTGCTGGAAGCCCCGATTGATAATGATGTGATGCCGTATATGGGCTGTGGGGGTGTGCGCATTGCTGGTATTTCTGCACGGCTTTTCCGGATTTCATTTTCGGGGGAACACGCATATGAAATTGCGGTTCCCGCAGGCTATGGTGCCAGCTTGATGGCCATGCTGGCAAAAGCCGCAAAGGAAATGGATGGCGGGGTTTACGGGCTGGAAGCCTTAAATGTTTTGCGCATTGAAAAAGGCTTTTTGACCCACGCTGAGATCGACGGGCGTATGACTGCCGATGATCTGGGGCTTGGCCGTATGGTTGCTGCTAAAGACTGTATCGGGCGTGAAATGATGCAACGCGAAGGGCTGACAACCAACCGTCCGCAACTGGTCGGTTTGAAACCGGTCGGAACCGTTAAGCAAATTGTGCAAGGCGCGGTTACGGTGGATGTTGGCGTGGATGCGGTGGCGGATAATCTGTTGGGGCATGTTAGTTCCACCTCTTTTTCACCAACGCTGGGCCATTGTCTGGCGCTTGGGTTTGTCGTGAATGGCCGTGCGCGCATGGGCGAACAAGTGCGGGCTGTGGACCTGACCCAAGGCATTGATACGCTTTGTGAAATTACCTCGCCGGTGTTTTTTGATGCAGACGGAGGACGGCTGCGTGGCTGATATGAAACTGGAAAAAAGCGCGCCGTTTGCGGGCTGTGAATTGCCGATAACCTTGGGTTCGGCGTGTCTTGAAGCGGTGGAGATGGATGCGATCACAGCGGTGGTGCCGTTTAAGGGCCAGTCAATGATGGTGGCCAAGGCGATGAAAGCAGCGCTGGGGGTTTCCTTGCCCAAAGTAGGCGAGGTTGTGCAGGCGAATGCTGCGAAACTTGTCTGGTTTGGCCCGGGGCAATGGCTGGTGTTTTCAAAACAACCTGAACCAATTGCTGATGCTTTGCAGGGTTTGGCAGCTGTTGTTGATCAATCAGATGGTTGGCTGGTTTTGAAATTATCGGGCTTGGACGGCACACAAATAATGGCGCGGCTTTGCCCGCTGGATGTTGATAATCTGGCGGTAGGACAAGTTGCCAGAACCGAGTTTTGCCATGTGTCTGCGGTGATCTTTCCCAAAGAAGACGGGTTTTGGATTATGGTGCCACGGTCTTTTGCGGTGTCGGTTTATGAACAGACGCTGGATTCGATGAAATTACTGGCAGCGCAGAACTTGCTGGGCGGATAAATAACTATGATCCGGTTTTTAATTGATATCCCGGTGCAGCAATGGTTTTAACCGTTGTGATCGGGTTTTGGTTAATCCATGTGGTGCGGTCTATCACGAATAACGCATCCCCGAGATTGGCAGCCAACAGGTCGGCTTCGGCTTTTCCTGCTTTGATTGCATAAAACCGCATGTCGCATTTGTCATAGGGTTTGTGGCGCAGCAGCCATTCATTGGCGTTTTCCCGGGCAAAATCTATTTGGGTGACCCCGGGCACGGTTTGGATGTTTATCCAGCGATCTTCCAGCAAATAGGGCTGTTGATCGGCCAGATGCAAGGCCTGAACCCGCAGCGCAGTGATGGGCGCGGGCAGACCAAAACCGGCCATAATATTGCGCGGGGTTTCCAGCATTTCAGCATTGATCAGTTGATATCCATGCACGGCACCTTTTTGTTCGACTTCTTTGCGGATTATCGGAATTTCAAGCGTGGCGCGGGTGACAGGGTCTTGGGGGATGCGGGTGCCACCCTTGCGACGCCGTTCAACCAAGCCACGATCCGACAGATCTTGCATGGCGCGCTGCACGGTTGAACGCGCGCAACCCAGCATTTGGGCAAGGTCTTGGTCGCGGGGCAACTTATCACCGGCAGCATAGGTTTTGTTAAGGATATTTGCGTGGATTGCATCCCTGATTTCTATCCATGAATTTGTCGGTTTGGGGATCACGTTTGCTGCTCCAGCCTGGAAATTGTTTTGATAAAATCCCGGATGATTTTATCGCGGTGGATATGACGGCCCTTTTGCACCATGTGGCGGCCGGCGCTCCAGACATCGGTGATGCAATCCTGACCGTGGCCGCCAAAGACCAGCCCATCCAATACCGTATTTCCGCTGCGGTTGCAAAGCCATTGGTTGTCGGCTTCTATGCCGATAATATCCGCCAGCATGCCCGGTGTGATTTGCCCTGAATTACGCCCCGCCGCTTGTGCGCCGCCAATGGCCGCATGGTCAAACAGCACCCGTCCGGTGGAATGTTCGGGCGTGGCAAGTGCGGCGCGGCTGTGATCACGCAATCGCTGGGAGTATTCAAAGGTTTTCAGTTCCTCGAACAAGGAAATATGCACATTTGAATCGGACCCGAACCCGATACGCCCTCCATGGGATAAAAAATCCGTGCCCTTGAAAACCCCGTCGCCAAGATTGGATTCGGTGATCGGGCATAGCCCGACAACCGCATTGGTTCGGGCCATATCCCGGGTCTCGGCATCGGTCATCTGGGTGGCATGAATCAAACACCAGCGTTGGTCGATATTGTAATTATCCAGCAACCAGCGGGGTGGTGATGCCCCTAGGGCCTCGGTAACCTCTTTGATCTCGGCTATTTGTTCGGCCAGATGCATATGGATGGGGCCATCAGGGCAAAGATTAATTGTGGCGTTTAACCCATCGGGGCTAACGGCGCGCAAGGAATGAGGGGCAATGCCGAGCTTAAAATCATCGGGGCTGTCGGCCATGGCCGCAATGGTGCCGGAATACAGGTTTGCAAAGCCATCAATCGTGTTGCCAAAACGCGCCTGACCAGCGGTTAGCGCCCGACCATCACACCCCCCGTATTGATACAAAACCGGCAGCAAAGTCAGCCCGATGCCGGTGGATTGCGCCGCTGCAATAATGCAGGTCGCCATCTCGGGCGGGTTTGCATAGGGCTGGCCGTTCATATCATGATGCAGGTAATGGAATTCACCAACCGCCCCGAACCCTGCCTCCAGCATTTCCATAAATACCAGACGGGCGATGGGTTCAATATGGTCGGGCGAAAGCTGCTCCAGAAACCGGAACATCTGCTTGCGCCATGTCCAGAAACTGTCTGATGCATCGGGGCCGCGCTGTTCCGTCAGGCCCGACATGGCACGCTGGAATACATGGCTGTGCAAATTGACCGGAGCAGGCAATGCCAATGCAACAACATGCGTGGCCACGCGGTCTTGCGCGCCAACCGCAATGATTCGCCCTAGGTCCGAGATGCTGATCTGGACATCAGATTGCCAGCCATCCGCCGTAAGCGCGTGATTTGCGTGGATATATTGCGGCATAGGATCTCCGTTGACAATATTAAGTAGCTACATAATAATGATAAGCACGCACATTGGCAAGCGGGGCAAAACATGATCAAACTGATCTGCGATGTGAATATCGCAACGATGCAATCGGGAAAAACCCCTTACGGGTTGATTGAAAACGGAATTATTGCAGTTGATGCCGGTCAGGTGATCTGGATTGGGCAGGCGGATAATTTACCCGCTGAACTGGTAAATTCCCCACGCAAGTTATTTGATGGTCGCCTTGTCACGCCTGCATTGATTGATTGCCATACCCATATTGTGCATGGCGGCAATCGCGCCAATGAATTTGAAATGCGCCTGAACGGGGCCGGCTATGCCGAAATTTCACGCGCCGGTGGTGGTATTGCTTCCACGGTTGAGGCAACCCGTGCTGAAAGCCCTGCCAAACTTTTGCAAGCCGCGCTAAAACGGGTGGATGCGCTGATTGCCCAAGGGGTTGGCACCATTGAAATCAAATCCGGTTATGGGCTGGATATCGAAACCGAATTGAAAATGCTGCATGTGGCGCGCCAGATTGCCGAATTACGGCCAATCAGCATTGTCACCAGTTTTCTGGCCGCCCATGCGGTGCCTGCGGGACAAGATGCGGATACTTATATCGACAATGTTGTTTTGCCAGCGCTGCAACAGGCCCATGCCCAAGGGCTGGTGGATGCGGTTGACGGGTTTTGTGAAGGCATTGCCTTTGACACCACACAAATCGCGCGGGTTTTTGACATGGCCAAATCGCTGGGATTGCCGGTGAAATTGCATGCAGAGCAATTGTCGAATATGGCTGGGGCTGCTTTGGCGGCCCGATACGGGGCGCTGTCTGCCGACCATCTGGAATATGCCACCGGCGCGGATGCAAAACTGATGGCCAAATCCGGCACCGTGGCGGTTTTACTGCCGGGGGCGTTTTATACGTTGCGGGAA
The DNA here is from genome assembly GCA_026982575.1 of Paracoccaceae bacterium. Classification (GTDB taxonomy): domain Bacteria; phylum Pseudomonadota; class Alphaproteobacteria; order Rhodobacterales; family Rhodobacteraceae; genus UBA3077. The sequence goes on from JALSGU010000179.1 coordinate 5,522, forward strand.
ATACAAGCCCCGCCGATTGCGGCATTTCGCAAATTCGGTGTTGATATGGCGATCGCCACCGACTGGAATCCGGGTTCATCGCCGCTTGGTTCTTTATTGCTGGCAATGAACATGGGTTGCACCCTGTTTGGCCTTACCCCCGAAGAAGCGCTGGCCGGCGCTACCAGAAATGCAGCCAAAGCGCTGGGCCTGATGGATCGGGGTGTGATTGCAGCCGGCCAACGTGCCGATCTGGCAATCTGGGATGTGCAAAACCCTGCTGAACTTGCTTGTGGCATTGGCATCAACCCCTTGCACAAACGCATATTCAAAGGACAATTCACATGACAGAAATCTTGTTACCGGGTCAGGTTTCTTTGACACAACTGGCCGGTATATGGCGGGATGACAAAGCCGTAATACTGGATATTTCCGCCCGCCCCGCCGTTGAGGCCGCCGCCGATCTGGTGCGCCGCGCTGCCATGGGCGATGCTGCGGTTTATGGTGTAAATACCGGTTTTGGAAAACTGGCCAACGTTAAAATCGCCAGAAAAGACACCGAAAAACTGCAACAAAACCTGATCCTGTCTCATTGTTGCGGCGTTAGCGAGGCCTTGGATATCTCAACCACCCGCCTGATGATGGTGCTGAAATTGCTAAGCCTCGGGCGGGGGGCATCGGGGGTGGCGTGGGCTACCATAACTTTGCTGCAAGACATGCTGGAAAAAGGCGTGATACCGGTTATTCCGTCACGCGGTTCGGTCGGGGCTTCGGGGGATCTGGCACCGCTTGCGCATATGGCTGCGGTGATGATCGGTGCGGGCGAGGCGGTTTTTAACGGTGAAACAATGCAAGGCGGGGTGGCGTTGAAACGCGCGGGGCTGGCGCCCATTATCCTTGGCCCCAAAGAAGGGCTGGCGCTGATCAACGGCACCCAGTTTTCAACCGCATGCTGTTTGACAGGGCTGTGGGGCGCATGGAACAACGTGCGGGCCTCGCTGGTTACGGCTTCGCTTTCTACGGACGCCATTATGGGATCAACCGCGCCGCTGCTGGCTGAAATCCACCAGTTACGCGGCCATCACGGGCAAATAACAGCGGCAAAAGCCCAGCGGGACTTGCTGAATGGGTCAGAAATTCGCGAAAGCCACCGCGAGGATGACAGCCGCGTACAAGACCCGTATTGCATTCGCTGTCAGCCACAAGTCACCGGCGCGGCGATGGATTTGCTGAATGCTGCCGCCTGCACATTGCAGATCGAGGCAAATGCGGTAACGGATAATCCGCTGGTATTGGTTGACCAAAACCATCCCGAGGGTGGCCAGATTGTGTCGGGTGGAAATTTCCACGCTGAACCGGTGGCTTTTGCCGCCGATCAAATCGCGCTGGCCATTGCCGAAATTGGTTCTATATCGCAGCGGCGGGTGGCTTTGATGGTGGACCCGACCCTAAGCCATGATTTGCCACCGTTTCTAACCCCTGATCCGGGGTTGAATTCCGGCCTGATGATTGCCGAAGTTACCGCCGCTGCATTGATGAGCGAAAACAAACATCTGGCCAATCCGTGCAGCACGGATTCCACCCCGACCTCGGCCAATCAGGAAGACCACGTAAGCATGGCCGCCCATGCGGCACGGCGGCTGGAACAAATGAACAAAAACCTGAACACCATTCTGGGCATCGAGGCAATTTGCGCGGCCCAAGGTATTGGTTTTCGCGCGCCCCTGCAAACCAGCACGCCGCTTTTGCGGGTAATCAAAATCTTGCGAAAACAGGTGCCAACATTAAAAAATGACCGCTATCTGGCCCCTGATCTGGCTGCTGCCAGCGATATAATCCGCGGGGGTGAATTGTCTAAGGGCCTGAAATTGCCCGATCTGCCACATAAAATCCAGCCCTGACAAGAGGTGCAAAATGACCGAACCACGCAAAAATTCCCGTGATATTTACCCCCCGACCGGCAACCAACTGACTGCCAAAAGCTGGATGACCGAAGCGCCCTTGCGCATGTTGATGAACAATCTGCACCCCGATGTGGCCGAAAACCCTCATGAACTGGTGGTTTATGGGGGCATTGGCCGCGCTGCCCGCACATGGAAAGATTTTGACATTATTGTCGAAAGCCTGAAAAACCTGAATGATGACGAAACCCTTGTGGTGCAATCGGGCAAAGCAGTGGCGGTAATAAAAACCCATAGCGATGCGCCAAGGGTGCTGATCGCCAATTCCAATCTGGTGCCCCATTGGGCCAATTGGGACCATTTTAACGAGTTGGATAAAAAGGGCCTTGCCATGTATGGGCAAATGACGGCCGGATCATGGATTTATATTGGCTCGCAAGGCATTGTGCAGGGCACCTATGAAACCTTTGCCGAGGCGGGGCGGCAGCATTACGGGGGTGATTTGCGTGGCAAATGGATTTTAACGGGCGGTTTGGGCGGAATGGGCGGCGCGCAGCCCTTGGCAGCTGTGATGGCAGGGGCGTGCTGTCTGGCGGTGGAATGTAATATTGACAGCATCGATTTCCGGCTGCGCACCGGATATGTCGATGAAAAAACCGATAGTGTTAACGAAGCCTTGGCAATGATTGACCGCTGGACCAAAGCCGGAGAGGCAAAATCCGTGGCTTTGCTGGGCAATGCCGCTGATATATTTCCGGCCTTGTTCAAACGCGGGGTACGTCCCGATATTGTCACCGACCAAACCAGCGCCCATGATCCGCGCCACGGCTATTTGCCATTGGGCTGGACCATAGGCCAATGGAAGGAAAAACAGGAAAGCGACCCCAAAGCGGTTGAAAAAGCCGCACGGGCCAGCATGAAAATTCAGGTGGCCGCCATGGTTGATTTTCACAATTCTGGCGTGCCAACCGTGGATTATGGCAATAATATCCGCCAAGTAGCGCTGGACGAAGGTTTAACGGATGCTTTTGCTTTTCCCGGGTTTGTGCCTGCCTATATCCGGCCTTTGTTCTGTCGTGGCATCGGCCCGTTTCGCTGGGTTGCCCTGTCGGGTGATCCCGAAGATATCTATAAAACCGATCAAAAGATGAAAGAATTATTCCCCGAAAATACCCATCTGCACAATTGGCTGGACATGGCGCGCGAACGCATTCCGTTTCAGGGTTTGCCGGCGCGTATCGCATGGATCGGGCTTGGGGATCGCCATCGCGCGGGCTTGGCGTTTAATGAAATGGTCGCTTCAGGCGAGCTTTCCGCCCCGATCGTGATCGGGCGCGATCATCTGGATAGCGGATCCGTTGCGTCACCAAACCGCGAAACCGAATCCATGAAAGACGGGTCCGATGCGGTGTCGGACTGGCCGCTTTTGAATGCGCTGATAAATACTGCGTCAGGGGCCACATGGGTTAGCCTGCATCATGGTGGCGGGGTTGGCATGGGGTTTTCGCAGCATTCCGGCGTAGTGATTTGTGCCGATGGCACCGCAGCGGCAGCAAAACGGCTGGAACGGGTATTGTGGAACGACCCCGCCAGCGGCGTGTGGCGCCATGCGGATGCGGGCTATGATCTGGCGCTGGAAACCGCGCGCGAAAAAGGTCTGAATCTGCCTGCTATTTTATAAGAACCAGGGTCGGAACCAAGGCTGGTGTTATTCCTGTGAACCCGGCACCATTAATCCCGCGGATTTGGCATCTGCCAGCGTTTGGTCCAGTGATTTCACAGCCAGTTCCATCAACCTGTCGATTTCCGCTTTGGTGATCACCAATGGCGGCGAGATGATCATTTTGTCGCCAACATGGCGCATGATCAATCCGTTGGCAAAACAATGATCACGACAAATAAGCCCCACCGCACCGGCATCCCTGAACGAGGCGCGCGCGAATTTATCTGGCGTAAGTTCAATTGCGGCCATCATGCCGATATGGCGGACCTCGCCGACCAGCGGATGGTCCGCCAATTGCGCCAAAAGGCTGCCAAGATAGGGGCCGGTTTCATCGCGCACGGTTTCAACAATTTTTTCCTCGTCAAGAATGCGCAGGTTTTCTAGCGCCACAGCCGCCGCCACCGGATGGCCAGAATAGGTATAACCGTGGTTGAATTCACCGGCTTTTTCGGCAAATACAGCCGCGATTTTTTCGCTGATAACCGAACCGCCAATGGGTTGATAGCCCGACGACAAGCCTTTGGCGATGGTCATGATATCGGGGAAGATACCAAAAGTATCGGACCCGAACCAGCTGCCGGTGCGGCCAAATCCGCAAATGACTTCGTCAACGATCAGCAGAATTTCATGTGCATCACAAATGCGCTGGATTTCCGGCCAATAGGTTTTTGGCGGCACAATAACCCCGCCAGCACCCTGCACCGGCTCGGCAATAAAGGCCGCAATATTATCAACGCCCAGCCGTTCAATTTCTGCCTCCAGGGCTTGGGCGGTTTTCAGGCCGAATTCATCAGGGGACATCTCGCCGCCCTTTGCATACCAGTAAGGTTGGTCAATATGGGTAATTCCGGGGATGGGCAGCCCGCCTTGGGCGTGCATCGCCGCCATACCGCCAAGGCTGGCAGACCCCATGGCCGACCCGTGATAGCCGTTTTTTCGGCTGATAATCGTAGTTTTTGACGGTTTGCCAAGCGCGGCCCAGTAATGGCGCACGAGGCGGATATTGGTGTCATTGGCCTCGGATCCCGAACTGGCAAAAAAAGTCCGGTTCAGATCGCCGGGCGCCAGCCTTGCGATGCGTTCGGCAAGGTTGATCACTTGCGGGTGGGTGGTGCCGAAAAACGTGTTGTAATAGGGCAATTCGCGCATTTGGCGGCTGGCGATATCGGCCAGTTCCGGCCTGCCATAGCCAATGTTTACGCACCAAAGCCCCGCCATGGCATCCAGAATTTCCACGCCCTCGCTATCGGTTAGCATCACGCCGTTGGCGCGGGTGATTACCCGCGCGCCTTTGGCATTTAATTCCGCCGTATCGGAAAACGGGTGCATATGATGCGCCGCGTCTTTGGCCTGCATTTCAGCGGTGGGTGGATGATTGGTGATGCTGTTCATAAGGCCTGTCCATAATAAGGGCTGATTGCAAGGTGGCCTAGAAAAAGTGCAAGATCAATCAAAATTTATGCCTTTGTCATAGGTGGATAAAACATCCAGTAATTCGCTTTGACGCACCGGCTTTGATAGGCTGTCGCTAAACCCTGCTGCCTGAAATTTCGGGTTCTGGCTGACAAACACATCTGCCGATAAGGCAATGATGGAAACAGTTTTGGTCTGGGCCAGTTTTTCATTGGCACGAATTTCTTCAGTGGCCTGAATGCCGTCCATTTCAGGCATTTGGATGTCCATAAAAATCATGTCAAAACTGGTATTTGCCGCGTGTTTCACTGCCTCGGTTCCGGTGCGGGCGCGGGTGATGTCAATGCCGGTTTCTTCCAGCATAACCTTAAATACAAATGCGTTCGAATCGTTATCTTCGACCAAAAGAACCCGCAGGTTATCAGGCAGGAATTTTTGCATTGGCCGAGGTTTGTGTAATTCGGATTTGCTGGGGTCCACCAGAACCCGCACCGTAAAAACCGTGCCCTTGCCAAACGTAGAATGAACCTCGACTTTGCCTTGCAGCAATTCCACCAGATCACGCACCACTGTCAGGCCAAGGCCGGTGCCGCCACGCGCAGCGGATTCAATCGGGTTGGCAGAGCTGAAAGCCTCAAAAATGTCTTTGGTTGTCTCGGGGATCATGCCTATTCCGGTATCTTTTACCGAAAGGGTCAAGTGTAGCTTGCCATTTGTATCTGGCTGCAACGCCGCGCTGACCAACACACCGCCTTTGTCCGTATAGCGCAGCGCGTTGGATATAAGGTTGGTTAACACCTGCCCCAGCCGGAATTTATCAAAATGAATGCGCGGATCAGCCCCGAAACCGACCTCTAGTTTCAGATCAAGATTGCGGGCGCGGGCGCGATCGGAAAATGATGCAATGTGCAATGTTAAAAAATCATTCAGATCAAAATCAACCGGCGCCAATGCGGATTGCCCCGATTTTGCCTTGCTGATTTCCAGCACCTGATTGGCAATGCTGAGCATCGATTCACACGCATCCATCAACACCGTTAAATAGCGTTTCTGAACGGGGTCCAGCTCGGTGCGCAGCAACGCATCCGCCATGCCAAACACCCCGTTCATCGGAGACCGGATTTCATGGCTGATAGTGGCCAGAAACTGGTCTTTGTCGCGGAGCTGTTCTTGTAGTTCAGCGATAGTAGGGGATTTTGACAATCCGGTTCTCCTGCAACATTTTTTACAACCTGCCGTAAAACATTTGATAAATACTTACCATTGACCGCCTGGCCTGAAATCTTTGATTTATGCCCTGCAAAGAGGCAGATATTTTGAAATAATTGTCGTTTACGGGTGTTAAATTTGCCCCGAAACAATGTTACTATAGCAGATCAATTACTGTGGGCGGGAAAAATGTCTGATAAAATCAAATTCAGTCTCGACGGGGTGCAGGTTTCGGCGCTGCCCAATGAAAGCATCTGGGATGTGGCCAAGCGCACCGGCACCGATATTCCCCATCTTTG
>JALSGU010000180.1 GCA_026982575.1 Paracoccaceae bacterium
GGATGGTTATATCTCGCCGGATTGGTATGGGGTTGAACAACAAGTGCCCACATGGAATTATGTGGCGGTGCATCTGCGCGGGGTGCTGAATATGTTACCACCCGAGGCGCTGGAACCGCATTTGCGCTAACTGTCTGATCATTTTGAACAAAGGCTTTTGCCCAAACCGATCTGGGGTCTGGACAAGGTATCCGCTGAAAACCGTGATAAAATGATGCGGATGCTGGTGGCGGTTGAGCTGAATATCTCTGAAACCGATTCCACATGGAAACTGGGCCAGAACAAACCGGATGCCGTGCGTATTGCTGCGGCTGATAAGCTCAAAACCAGCGCTATCGGGTCTGGCCAGTCAGAATTGGCGCAAATGATGCGCGATGCAAATAAAGGAAACTGATATGAAACTTTTTCACGCACCAACATCGCCCTATGTGCGCAAAATCATGGTTGCTTTGATTGAAACAGGCCAATTGGACAAGGTCGAATTGGTGCCCGTAAAAATATCCCCATTTAACCCCGGCGATCAGGTTCCCAGCCTTAACCCGCTGGGCAAAATCCCTTGTCTTATTCGTAATAACGGCAAACCTATCTTTGATAGCAGGGTTATCTGCCGCTATCTTGATACGATGCATGACGGGCAAAAACTGTATCCAAATGACAGCTCGCTTTGGGATGTGCTAACACTGGAAGCCACCGCAGACGGCATTAACGAAGCCGCGATTTCGATGGCTTATGAAAAGATATTGCGGCCAAAGGAACAGCAATCCGATGATTGGGTTGAGGCCCAGTGGTTAAAAATTTCGCGCACGCTGGACGCGCTGGAAAAGAATTCAATGGATCAATTAAACGGAACGCCTGATATGGCGTGTCATGCCATTTGTGCAGCGCTTGGCTATCTTGATCTGCGCCATGCGGATCGAGGCTGGCGTGATACCCGTCCAAATCTGGCAGCGTGGGAGGATGAATTTTCAAAACGCCCCGCCATGCTGGCCACCACTCCAGAATTGCCAAAATAGGTGGAAAACACCAGCAACCCTTTGCGCGCGGCGGTTTTGATTTTAATCGCCAGCGCCATGTTTGCAGGGCTGACAATTATTGCCAAAGCGCTTGGCACAGGGTTTGGTGGCGCGCCGCTGCACCCGTTTATGGTCAGCGGTGGGCGGTTTTTGTTTGCCTTTATCGGGTTGATGATTGGCGCGGCTATTTTCAGGCCAAAAATTCAAAACCCGTCTTTGCCATTGCATTTCGGGCGGTCATTTTCGGGCTGGATGGGGGTAACACTGATGTTCGCTGCCGTGGCGCGGATGCCGGTTTCGGATGCTACCGCGATTAATTTCCTTAATCCGGCTTTTGGCATGGTCTTTGCTGTTTTTCTGCTGGGCGAAAAAATCGGCAAATTCCGCTGGATAGCCGCCGGAATTGCATTATTAGGCGCAGCTGTTTTATTGCGCCCCGGCATTGGTGTGTTTCAACCCGTAGCACTGGTGGCGCTGGGCGCGGCGGTGATGATCGGACTGGAAATTGTGCTGATTAAAAAACTGACAGGGCGTGAATCGCCGTTCCAAATTCTGATCATCAACAACACAATTGGGCTGCTGATTGCCGGAACAGCCGCCGCATTTGTCTGGACAAGCCCTAGTCTGGCGCAATGGGGGTTATTGGCGGTAATCGGGTTTTCTATGATTGGCATCCAGATAATGTTCATTGCAGCCATGCGCGCCGCCGAGGCCAGTTTTGTCATGCCGTTTATGTATTCAACCCTGATATTTGCCACACTTTACGATTATTGGATCTATAAAGTTGTGCCCGATACCATCAGCTTTATCGGTGCAGGGATTATTTTTTTTGGGGTGCTTTTTCTGGCATGGCGCGAGGCATTAAATCAGCGCAAAGCATCAATAGATGAAACCCCGTCCTGATCCGAAACAGGGCAGATCATGGCATCGCCTTCCAGCGCCTCAAGCAATTCAGGGACAGGTCAACCATCACAAACCTGAACTATACACCTAGAGTACGGCCTTTCATGTGCTTACGCACAAAAAAGGCCACACCCATATGGGCATGGCCTCGCTTTGCTCGGCTTTGGCTTGGTGTTTAGGCCAAAGATCCGTCAATGGCGATACAGGCATCCACAAGGCCCTGCACCGCGTTTACCGATTTATCAAACATCGCTTGTTCGTCAGCGTTCAGTTTGATTTCAACGATTTTTTCAATGCCACCGGCACCGATAATGGTTGGCACGCCAACATAGGTGTTTTTCAAACCATATGCGT
>JALSGU010000181.1 GCA_026982575.1 Paracoccaceae bacterium
GACGGGGAACTGGATATCGCAACGGTTATGTCGGTGACATTATCGGTGGACCACCGCGTGATTGATGGCGCGCTTGGTGCGCAATTTCTGGCGGCGGTTAAAAACAACCTCGAAAACCCGATGGCGATGCTGGCTTAATCCGTAGGGTGGGTGCCCGCACCCATCTTTACCCGTTCAACAAATGATCCATCTCATTTGATGGCTGGTCACACCCCGCCTCGCCGACAATTTTGGCGGGCACGCCAGCCACGGTTTTGCACGCAGGCACTGCCGTTAGCACAACTGAGCCCGCCGCCACACGGCTGCAATGCCCAACGGTAATATTACCCAGCACCTTGGCCCCTGCCCCCAATAAAACACCGTTGCCAATCTTGGGATGTCGGTCAATTTCGCCTTTGCCGGTGCCACCCAGCGTAACCGCGTGCAGCATGGAAACATTATCTCCCACAACTGCGGTTTCGCCAATTACAATTGAATGTGCATGATCAATCATCAACCCGCGCCCAACACGGGCACCGGGATGAATATCAACGCCAAATACCTCCGAAGACCGCATTTGTAGAAAATAAGCCATATCCTTGCGCCCCTGTTGCCATAGCCAATGGGCCACCCGATACGCCTGAACCGCCTGAAAGCCCTTGAAAAACAACAAAGGCTGGATGGTGCGGTGGCACGCCGGATCCCGGTCCAGTATTGCAACAATATCCGCCCGCGCGGCCTGCGCCAATTCCGGTGCCGCGCCAAATGCTTCAAGACAAACCTCGTTTAACACGCTTTCGGTCATCTCGCCCGAAGCAAGCTTTTGCGAAATCCGGTGTGCCAATGCGGATTCAAGGGATTTGTGGTGCAAAACACTGGCGTAAACCATCCCCGCCATGGCCGGTTCGCTTTTTACAATCTCGTCAGCTTCATTCAAGATTGATTGCCAAACGGGATCAACCGCAGAAATATTTGCCTTTGGAGCAACCATGTTATCCTCCTGCCCGATATTCGGGGTTTCAGGTATAAATCATGGTTGCTGGCAATAAATCAAGGGCAAGCCGCCCTTTCAAGCGGCTGTTTCACGTTGATTTTACCCCGCTACACACTCCGGGGTCGGCCCAGTTCAAAGAAATGCACGGCCAAACGCACTGTTCCCCCCGTAAAACTGCCTGCATCAGGTGTTAAAACCAATGCAGTATCCCCGTAATAGGCCAGCGGTGTTCCTGTAAGCCCATGCGCATATGAATTTTGCCCAAGCCCAAGCCCGCTTCCGTATCGGTTCAACGAGCCTGAAACGCCCAAAGACCAACTTAAAATACCGGTGCCGGTTATTGCCGCCTCCACCCGTGCAGTTACCCCGTAAACAATCGCGTTATTGGGGATGATTACACCAGTATTAGACGTTGTTTCAGCGCCAATCACTTGCACGGTTTCGGCAATTCTGCAAAAAGTCGCCGCCCCGCTGGGCAGCACCGCCAGCGCATCGGAGCGCCATTCTGTGCCATCATGCAACAACGCAACACCGGTGGTTTCATTCCACGCTTTCCAACCTGATTTCGGCGTCAGAAAAACCCAGGCACCATTGGAATAAATCGCAACATTACCGTCTTGCCCTGCCCAGTCACCAGTTGCGGAAATACCCACACCATACGCTGCTCCATCAATCGCTGCGGGGGGGGAAGGCACACCGATATCAATCAAACGCATTTGTGCAATTGCATCCATGCGCGCCAGTGCCTCGTTAACGGTTACATGCTTTTGCGCCTGTGCAGCCTGCACAAGCGGCAGTGCAAAATTATAGGTATTAGTCATTTATTTCAATCCTTTGAAAGGGGCCGTTGCCAAAACTGGCAGAGCTTTGCGCCACATGAATTTCAAACGGCGCAATTGCACCATCACTAATTTGCTGAGCATTCGAATAGGTCCAGTTCGGGGTAGAAACCAAGGTTTCAAACAAAGTCACACCCGATTTGACCACCTTCACCGAATAGCTTTCTGTTTCTTGTGCCAAAGGCACCTCGACCCCCGACCAGCTATCGCCATCAATCCGGGTTCTTCGTATCCAGCTGACACCCAAATCCGCCGCGCCGTCAGCACGCAAATGTGCCACCGGATAAGGCCGCTCTCCAATACCGGTAAAACTGCCGGTAAAATGCATATAACGGTTGCTGTCATAAGCCAGCCCCGCAGGGCCAACACGGTAATGACGCAGAATATCCCGCTGGCTGCCGGGTAAATCCAGCTGCACCGGCGCGGTATCCAGCAACACAAACTGACTGCCAGCGGGCCAGATATCCGGCATGATGCCATCTGTTCCGGCTTGTCCGCGCAAAAGCCCGCCAAGCTTGTATTGATTCTGGCCTGTCAGCACTGCTTGTTGAAACTGCACAATCTCCCAGACACCGGCAGAACCGATGGCTGCTATATTTGCACCATTCAAAACATCCAGTTCACTGCGCGATTGCAAAACCCCCGCATCCAGCAAAACCGAAAAATCCTGCCAAGACCATCTGGCCGGATCAGCCCGTGACAAATCTGTGGTCAACTGTCCAGTCACCGCCCGTTTGGTCGCGCCGCCAATCAACCCATAGCCCGCATCCTCCGAGGCAGAAAGAACCGCCATGTCCCCGGGCCAGGGCGTTGCCGTCACGGCAATATGGGGCGCGTGCGGAATTTCTGATCCGCTAAGCAAAGGCAAATCCATCAGCATGGCAAAAACCGGCCCGCCAGCGACCGGATCATCGACGCTAAAGCTGCGATCCTCAACCGCAACAGGTCGATAAACCCCGGCCTCGATACGTGTGGCGCTGATCTTGCGGATGCCCATTTCACCAATACGGTCAATCCGATAGCGCGCCTCGACCCCGTCGGTCATCAACCCGACAACATCCCCTGCAGTTAGCTTTATCTGGCTTGCCGGCAATGAAAATTCCAGCACATCCCGCGCAATTCGCGCCTCGGCCAACCAACGCGCTGCCACGTTTTGCGCCACTCCGCTTGCCATAGAAACCGGCAAGGATGCGGTGGTCACCCGAGGCTCGTTTTCATCCGGAAACGCCGCTTCTGCTGCGCCGGATTGAAAATCCTTACCCCCGTCAACATACTGGATGCGCACGGTAGACGCGGTTTCGCTTTCGGGGTTTCTGGTCAGGCTCAAGGCAGCCTCGTCAGCCTCGATCGCCAACCAGTCCACCGATATATCAGCGTCTTTCTTGCCATCCCGATTGCAAAAAACCAGCTTGCCATCGCGCTCAAAACACTCAAACCCGAACCCCAACATCAAAGGCTGCAATGCTTGTCGCGCAGATTCATTCTGGTTCAGAACAAAACCCGAAACCGCCCCGTAAAGCTGCGATACATCCACATGACCAAGGTTCGAGCCTGCACATATTTCGCGCACCACACTGGCCAGCGAAACATTCGAGCGCCCCGAAATCCAGTGCCCGCGCGCAAAACTGCCCCCATCAGACCACACAGCCAAGCGCTCCGGATAAGCCGGAGAAGGCCTCGCATCCCATGCCCAGACATGGGCGCGGGTCATATCCACCATGCGCCCCGCATATTCCAGACTTTCAGGGTTGTTTGCCGGGTCATTCCAAAACCCGTAAAGCGCTTGCAAATACCGGGTCTGGATAAAATCATCCCGCCCGCCATTTGAAAAATATGGCAAAGCAGATTCGCTTGATTTAGGGTCCACAAACACATTTGGCTGGTTGGTGCCTTTATCCACGGCGGGACAACCGATTTCGGTAAACCAGAACGGCTTTGATTTCGGAATCCAATCCGTATATCCGGCTTGCTGCACCCCAGCAATACGGTTGGCATGGCCTTTGGTCCACCAGCTTAGCAAATCTTTGGGCCTGTAAACCCAGTCCTCCCCATATGCACCATCGGTAATCGGGGTTCGCGCCTGAACACGGCGCGCCTCGTCATTGGCATAATACCAATCAAATCCCTCGCCACCCATGACGTTATTTTGCAAATATTCCAGATTATAAATCGAGCCGAATTCGCTATCCAGATGGGTTTCGGAATCGCGCCAATCAGACAAAGGCATATAATTATCAATGCCGATAAAATCGATCGTGTCATCCGACCACAAAGGATCAAGATGAAACAAAACATCCCCCGAACCGTCATTGGGCTGATAGCCAAAATATTCCGACCAATCCGCCGCATAGCTGATTTTTGCATCTGGCAAAATCAACGAGACCTCGGCCGCCAACTGCCGCAAAGCCTGCACCGCCGGAAAGCTATCAACACTGTCACGCAAGGTCGTCAGCCCACGCATTTCCGAACCAATACAAAATGCATCAACCCCGCCAGCCAGCGCACAAAGATGGGCATAATGCAAAATAAACCGGCGGTAAGACCATTCCGCAGGGCCGGAATACGCCACACCATCAGCGGTAAGCGTAAAATCACCCACAACCGCCGCGCCAAAGAAATCGCTTACCTCAGCCAGCATCAAGGCGGTTTTATCCGGCGTCCCCGCTTGCCCGGGCGCTAGTGACGCGGTGATGCGCCCCCGCCAAGGAAAAATGCTTTGCTCGGCTCCGCCATACGGGTCCGTCAAGCCATTACCGCCCGCAATATCCATCAGGATAAACGGGTAAAACATCACCGCTTTGCCCGAATCCTGTATCTGCGCGATCGCCTGCAAAACCGATTTATCACAAGGTGTGCCGCCATAAATCGACCGGTCCTGATCGTCACGACCAACCACAGGCGCCGCAGCCCGCGCAACCCCTGATACCTCCCATGGCATCGGGGTGCCGTCTATTTCGGTTTGCTCCACAGCCGGATAAATCGCACATTCCCCGCAGCGCAAATCATCGCCAAACCAGCTAACCACCAATGAAACAGAGCCAACATCGGGCATATCCCCCGAAAGCTGCTCCAGCGACAATTCAACATCCGTCAAACCGCTTAGGTTATTCACATTGGCCGAACGGGTTTTTCCCCGCCCTTCCTCGTAATATACCGGCTCGGTTGCCAAAGAATATTCACCGGTTCCGGGAATAAGCGCCACGGCCTCAACCAAATTGCGAGGCTGATCCCCGTCACCCAAATCCGGCCGCACAACTTCAAAATTAAACTGCGGAACCCGATTGCCAAATTGCCCCAGCTCCAGATCCTCAAACACAATATATGCCGTGCCACGATATGCAGGCGCGTTTTCCTCAATCGCGTCAATCGCGGGGTCCGGCATCTGGCTGTCGCTGCCACTATGCAAACGCCATGAAATTCCGGTCATATCCAGCCGCTTGCCATCGGCCCAAACCCGACCAATGCGCGCCACCTCACCTTCACAAAGGGCAATGGCCAGACTGACAGAATAGGAATATTCCTGCACATTCGGCCCCCCAAAACCTTTGCCGCCGCCCGACACGGTTTCCTTGAACCGACTGGCCCAGATCACATTGCCAGAAACCCGCATTTGCCCGTAAACCCGCGCAATCGGCCCGCCTTCAACGCTGCCTTGAATGCGCAACGTATCCACCTTGCCCTGCGCCACTGGCTCCGATCCGCCCAGCAATCCGTTATCAATAATATTGCCGATTGTGCCGCCGATCGCGCGGCCAATCACCGCTGAGCCAAGCCCAAGGATGCCCCCGCCAAGCGAGGTTCCGATTGCACCGCCAACCGCAGATAAAAGTATCGTTGCCATTAAATTCTCCGATCAGGAAATCTGTATTTTCCGGCAATGCGCCGTTCCCATGCGGGCGTCAGCGGTGACAAAACCACCCCGCGCCCCGAATAGGCATGAATTATTTTGGGCGCATCCGGCCCCGCATCGACCAGAATTGCCAAATGTTTGGCCGCCGCATGGTTACGCATTCGAAACAGCAAAACATCACCGGCAACAGCGGTTTCCACATTGGTTAACCAACGCGCCGCAGCATCTTGTAAACGTTCAACTTTATCAGCTTCGGACCAATCCGGTGTATAAGGCGGTATGGCTTCGGGTTCCGCCCCGATCACCTCGCGCCACACCCCGCGCAAAAGCCCCAAACAATCCGCGCCAGCGCCCTTGCAACTGGCCTGATGCTGATAGGGCGTGCCAATCCAGCCCATAGCCGCGAAGACAATATCATTCATTATTCAATGACCCGCCGGTATTTTGCCCGTCTTGTCGCGGAAAATCGCTAACCCAGTCTTCGCCCGGAATATGCGGAAAGCCGCGAAAATTCAGAAAATTGTCAAATTTGGCGACACAGGTCTCAATGCGTTTGTCACACCCGACAATCAACTCGGCAGTATCGCCAATATTGACCACGCCGCGCAGCTCTTCCCACAGCTCGACCTTACGGTTGTTTTCCCCTGTGATGTCGCCCTTTATCAACGAGGTCACACCGGCGTTTTTTCCGGTTAACCAACGCACATAACCGCTTGAAAACCAGCCGCTTTCCTTGCCTGCAACCACAGAAAAAACCATGCGCCTCGCATTGTCCAGTTCCAGAATATCAACCGGAAAAACACTGTCAGAGCCAAGGTCAAACCCACATTTGGCATCACCGAGAACACGGTCACATGTCGGCACATAACCCCGCCCCATGGGCTGGTTCAACAGCTCTGCCAGCGATCTTAATTCAACCTCGAACGCTGAACTACCGCGCCGTATTTCCCCCAGAAACCCGCGAAAAAGCTGCACATGGCTGGCAGGGTTTTTCCAATCCACCAGCCATTGCTGCACCTCGGCGCGGTCATATTTTCCGGCCATGATATCCGCATCGGTCAGGCCAATCGCGCTTAATGCCCCGACCGCCTGTCCGTTATCCACCGCCAATCCGGTTGAACTTTCCAGCGCGCTGGCATCCATGCCGCTACCGGCCTGAAACACCTGCCCGTCAAAAGAAATATCGCGGTCATGGTCGGTAAACCCATAGGCAACACCGTCACGGCGCGTCAGCAGCCAGCACCGGCAAACCGTGGTTGCGCCGGTATCCAGCATGGTTTGGAAATTTTCAGGAATATCACGCATCAGACCCGCACCTCCACCACTGGCACCGACGGAATTTCCCCCGCTGCAAACCCGCCTGAACTCGCCGCAATCCGGTCCGCATCAAACCGCACCGGCACATCGAATTCAAACCCCGCCGACAATGGCGCGCCCATGCCGGGCGGGTGAAAAAACGTGACCTCGCCGCGCGTGAGGTCCAGCGAATAATGCACGCCTTCTTCCAGCTCGTCACCACCAAGCGCCACGGCCACGCGGCCCTCGACCGGTTTGGAAATTTGCCGCGCATAGGTAAACGCACCCGAGCGATAGCTTTTGATCAGCGGAAACACGGTTGTGATTTCATCCCCCACGCCAAATTCCTGATCCAGCGCATTAAAATTATTTGACGGCGCACAGGATTTGAAATCGGTCCAGTCTTTCCACCGGAACCCGAAAAGCTGCCCGTGGCGGGCCTCGAAAAACGCCATAACATCCGCCAGATCATCCAAGGAACGCATGCCAAGCCCCGCATCATAGCGGCGGCGCGATTGTGCCCAGGGCGAGTTGCGTTCCTCGAACCCGTTGGAAAGGCTGATAATTTCGGTGCGCCGCTCCGGCCCGCCAACAGATCCAAACGACAAAGCCGTTGGAAATCTAACATCGTGAAAATTCATATCATCCCCCTAAAGATTTCGACCACCGCGCTGCAAAGCACGCTGAATTCCCGCCGCAACTTGGGTGCGGGATCGCTGAAAACTGGCCGCATCCGGCGTTGAAATATTCATGTTAACTGTTACCGAGCCACCGCCGCCGCGCACCCCCAGCTTGCCATCAGCACCCCGTGCCAAGGGCATAATCGCCTCCGGCCCCGCCTCGCCCATCAATCCAGTGCCGCCCCGCATGGGAAATGTGGTGGCGCTGTTAACAATGCCGCCATTGGCAAATGCGGTTACCCGCCCACCGGAAAAA
Organism: Paracoccaceae bacterium; assembly: GCA_026982575.1. Lineage (GTDB taxonomy): Bacteria > Pseudomonadota > Alphaproteobacteria > Rhodobacterales > Rhodobacteraceae > UBA3077. The sequence goes on from JALSGU010000181.1 coordinate 7,895, forward strand.
GCCGCGCCATTTTCAAATGGCAATATCCCCTTGATCAGGCTTTCAAGCCCGCCACCCAACAGATTGCCAAAATGCGAGGCCACCGGATCAAGCACCGAATCCAGTGCCGAATTCGAAATCGACAGGCTTAGGTTCCGCAACACATCGCCCAGCTTTGCGCCATCAAAAACCAGCGCATCAAACGCACCGCGCAGGCTGCCGCCAACGCTGCGGGTAAATTTTGTGGCCTGCTGCCCCGCCGAAGCCAGCGCCGCCTCGGTGCCTTTCAATTCAGCCTGAAAAGCAATTGTTGCACCCTGGGTGGCGGCAATGCTGCCCTCCAGATCCCCCAACACAATGTCCAGATTTTCAAGGTCTTGTTCAGTATCAGCCATCTTTGCTCCTTAAGTTTTCATCGGGATATTGCGCCATCAGCGCGTCCAGCCCCGACCGTGTCAAAACTGCTGCGGCTTTGGCATCTGCGCCGCTCATCACCACCAGTTCGGCCGGGGTTAATGCCCAGAATTGGTCAGGGGTCAGGCGCAAATGCATCAGCCCCAGCCGCATCAATTCAACCCAGTTAAATTTCTGCATCTGGCAACGTGAACGCGCGTTTTAATAACAAGGCACCAGCCTGCGCGGCAGCAACTGCCCCGCCCTTGATTTCAGCTGCATTCAAAGCGGCACGGTCAATATCTGCGCCGCCACCGCGCAAGCCGGCCAACAACAACGCCACTAAATCTGACGCGGAAAAGCTTCCTTGTTCAAACCGTTCAACCAATGCCAGCAACGACCCGATTTCCAGCGTATTTTCCAGTTCCACCAATGCCCCAAGTGTCAGGCGCATCACCAGCGCCTCACCGTTCAGCACCAGCGTGACCTCCCCCCGATACGGGTTCATCAAAAAGCCGCCGTAAATGTCATCTCGCCACCCGATGCCAGCGCGATTTCATAGGTCGCCTCGCCATCATAATTGCCTGCATATTCAAGCGATGTAATCTGGAACGGTCCCTGCAAGGTGCCAAGTTCAGGGATGATCACCTGAAAATCCGGAATATCCGCGGCAAAGAAGATCTGCCGCGCCCGTTCATCGGTATAATCATCCAGAAACACCCCGGAACCGGAAATGCTTGCCGAACGCACGCCGGTTCCCGCCAGCAATTCACGCCAGCCCCCTGCCGAAACCATATTGGTCACATCCACCGTTTCCGCGTTAAATGAAATCCGCGTGGCGCGCAGGCCGGCAAACGTTAAAAACGTGCCGGAACCGGTCATATCAATTTTAATCAGAAGGTCTTTGCCTTTTTGAGCAGCCATTTTTTATTCCTTAATAAGAGCCATCATCAAGAATCGCGCGGAAAACCAGTGCGATTCTGCGTTGTTCGGGGGAAGCCCCGCGCCGTGCGCGGGATTTCAGAAATTTCAGGTTCACAAGCGCCCCGCGCGACAGGGGTAAATCCGCGTCGATCAAAACATCGCAAATTGCGGCGGCAACGGTTTTTGCAGTTGAAAATCCGGCAATATCGCTAATGACATTGACCTCTAAATCCAGCGTGACACCTTTGTGTGAACCGCTCGATCTATCCTTGGCTTCATCCTCGCCCAGCAAAATATAAGTAGAATCAACCACCACAGGCGGCGCATCGTAAATTGCGGTTCCGATAAGTCCCGCAAGGGTGACATCACCGGAAAGCGCTGTAAAAACAGCAGCTTGCAGGGCGGCGCTAATCGCATAGCTCATGATCGCCCCTCCTCTGCCCAGATCTCCAGATACTGCGCAGCACCGTCCATTTCAGCCACGGCCAAAATATCAAACACCCGCCCGCCCTCAACAAACCGTTGTTCGGCACGGGGGCGTGACGCGGCACCATATGGTGCCGCGCGGGTAATGATACGAAATTTTGAAACCGGCACCATGCGCCCGCCTATCTCGCGTTCTTCGCCGCCGCGCGCATCAATGCTTGCCCATATCGCACCAAGGGCCGTCCATGTTTCGACAACGCCGCCCATGCTGTCAGCGGTTTGCACCGCTTCTTCCAGCACCAGTTTGCGGTTCAGGTTCGGCACGCTCATGCTGCCCCCAATCGTATATCGCGATAAGGTTCCAGCAATGCCGCCACCCCAAAGGGCATCTGCCCCGCAGCCTTGCCCAGATCATTGCGATTTTCATAATAATTTGCTGCCAGCAAAAATACCGCTTGGCGTAAATCAGCCGGAACATCCAGCCAGATGCCATAGCCCGCATCAAATGAAATCACCGTTGATCCATTGACCGGCACCTCGGGCAGATTGCCCTTGGTTGGCACAATCCTTGGCCGTGCAGTGTCAAATTCCAGCCGGTAATCAGCCACATTGACCGGGGTTGAAACCCCCAGATCATCAATCATCACAATCTGGCTAATCGCATTCACAGGCGCCACCGGCAACACCTGAGCTCTGCGGTCGCGCCGCCAAACGTAAATCTGCCAGTTAAACCCGCGCGCGATTAAGATCTTGCCGATCCGCGCCTCGATCGCGCCCATGGCGGCGCGCAACACTGTTTCCAGCAGCACGTCCTGGCTGCCATCATCGGCAAAACCGCTGCCAAGGCGCATAAATCCGCTAAATTCCGCCACCGGAATATCCGCCGCAAGCAGCGTTGTTGTTTCAGTCAATTTCATGGAACTCTCCTGAATGTTGTGCATCCGAAATCCGCAGGATTACAGCGCGTTTCAACACACGGCCCCGATCGGTGCCAATGGTGCAGGTCAGCAGGTAAACCTGCCCGCAAACCCCGCCCGTAATCACCACACGCGATCGGTGCATTGAATGTGTTTGTTCAATTATTTTCAAACAGTCAGGGTCATCATCCACCGGCTGGATCGTCCAGCCCAGATCATGCTCTACTGTTTCGTTTTTACTCAGATACCCCAGCCGCCAATCAAACCGGAATTCCAGTTCGGATTGCGGGTCTTTCAGGATAGTGCCGTTCATATTATTCCAGTCTTTAATGTCCAAAAAGGTGCCCCCGCACCGCCCGAGCGGAGGGAGAATTCAAACCGGAATGGCACGAGGGAACACCGGCACAGGGCCAATTGGCCCCGCGCCATCACAGCATCAAAGCAATTGCTTATGACACCGCGAATTTCAGCAACTTAATGGCGGCAAAATCGGAAACATCGCCGCCGATCCGTTTGGTTGCATAAAACAGAACATGGGGTTTGGCGCTAAACGGATCTCGCAAAATGCGCAGATCAGGGCGCTCGGCCACGGTATAACCGGCACCAAAATCACCAAAGGCAATCGCGGTGGCATCGGCTGCAATATCGGGCATGTCTTCGGCGATCAACACCGGATAGCCCATAAGGCGCGCCGGTTCACCCGCCGCCAAACCGTCAGACCAAAGAAACCGGCCATCGGCATCTTTCATCTTGCGAACCGCACCGGCTGTTTTGGAATTCATCACAAATGCAGCATTGGAACGATATCGCGCACCCAGCGCATAAACCAGATCAACAATCGCGTCTGCCGGATCAATGCCGTTGAAATCACCCAAAGCACCGGTGGCCACATAGCCCAGATTGCCCCATGCCCAGGCGCTGTTATCCACCGCCGCATAGGTCAGAAAACCGGTTGGTTTATCAATGCCGTCACCCGAGATAAACGACAGGCTTTCCGCACGGCTAAACTTGTCGGCAATGCGCCCGGCCAGCCAGCCCTCGACATCAAATGCACTGTCATCCAGCAGGCGTTGCGATGCTTTTGGCAAGGCCGAAAGCTCGTGCAGGGGGATGGAAATACGGTCAATCTGCGGCGTGCCGGTTTCAGACGTCGATGTGGTTTCATCAGCCCAGCCAGCGCCAATATCGGTATGGTCAACCAGCACATCAAACGCGGTGGATTCAACCTGCACCACATTGGCAATAGAACGAATGCTGGACGCACCGCGCAAAACGCTGGTGATTGTGTCAGCGGTTTGCGGGTCCACCAGATAGCCGCCATCGGCAGATACGGTTGTAGAAAGCGCTTTTTCCTCCATGGAAAGACCCCGCAGCGCGTCATCATCGCCACTTCGAAGATAGGCCGAAAACGCCTTTTTATGGGGCATATCCAGATCGGCAGCCACAGACAATGCCGGACGAGCCGACGCGATAGATTTACGATCAAGCATATTCAAACGATTTTCCTGTTCTTTGAGTTTTAATTTAAGTTCCGACTGGAACGTGTTGAATTCAGACAAGAATCCATGCAGTGCAGCCTTGACTTCCACAGCAGGACCCTGACCTTTGGCATCGCCAAAGGATTTGCTTTCGGAATTACCCATTGATTTTCCTCTTGGTTAAACCAGCCCTTTTCAGGCCAGCAAGTCTCTGGCCGCGCGAAAAGTCTCGGCCAGGTTTTGCGCCAACGCTTCCTCATCATCAGAAGGCTGCACACGCGCCTCGGAAAGCATGGGGAATGTCACCAATGACACCTCCCACAGCTCTATTTCATGCAGCAACCGGCCCGAACCGGCCTTTTCACTGCGTTTGGTGCGATAACCAATCGACAATCCGTCAATGGCCCCGGCTTCCAGTAATACCTGCGCCTCGCGGCCGGCCTGCACTTCGGTTAATAACCGGCCAGTGACGCGCAAACCATTGGAATCCTCGACAATTTCATCCCAAACGCCAATTGGTTGGTTCGGATTATGTTGCCACAGCATCTTGACCTTGCCACCCTTGGCCGCCAGCCGTTTCAGGCAATTGGCATAAGCACCTTTTTGCACCACATCGCCAGCCTGATCGCTGGCGCCAAACAAGCTGGCATAGCCGCTGATCACAGCGCCATCCACCGCCGTTTCTTCAAGCGCACAAAATTTGGTTTCATAGGATGGCCCCATGAAATTTTGATAATTCATTATATATCCTTCCGTAGGGTGCGTGGTTTCCACGCACCGTTTACCCAACCCGAAAAATCGAAAGCGCCACATCCGCCGCGATCAAGCTTGCCGCGCCATAGACCGCCAGCCAAACCCGTTTCTCCAGCCTTTCCAATGACTTTTCGATCATTGTTAATCTGCGCTCCAAGGCAAGCCAACGCTCATCGGTTACCCGTTCATGGGCCTCGATCCGCGCGCTTGCGGCGTCAAACGGTTCATATAAATACCGCGATCCCTGACGCGGCTTACCCATCAACAACGCCCGGCAAACCCAGCATTTGACGTTTTTCAGCAGCGCTTAGAAAATCGGCATTGGCAATACGGCGCCATTGCGATTCCCGCTCGACACTCAATGCCGGAACCCCGTCCAGATCAGCCTTTAATGCCAGCTCCTCAACGTAAAAATCCGACATCCAGTTGCCCACAGCCCCCATAACGCGCCCAACCAACGGCAATACCGTCAGGCGGAAAAACGCGCGGTTGGCCTCGGCATAATTGGCATAAGTCGCATCGCCGGGCAGCCCCAGCAACATCGGCGGCACTCCAAAAGCCAGCGCAATTTCGCGCGCCGCGCTTTCTTTGGTTTTCTGGAATTCCATATCGGACGGGCTAAACCCCATCGGTTTCCAATCCAGCCCGCCCTCCAGCAACATCGGACGCCCCGCATTGGCCGCGCCCTGATGGTGGCTTTCCATTTCCGAAACCAGCCGGTCATATTGGTCATTGGCCATAGACCCCGCACCATCCGCGCCCTTGTAAACAATCGCGCCAGATGGCCGCGCCGCGTTATCCAGCAATGCCTTTGACCATTTGCAAGCGGCATTATGCACATCCATAGCACTGGCCGCTGCCTCCATCGGCGACAGCCCGTAATGGTCATCAGATGGGTGGAACGCTTTGACGTGCAATATCGGCTGCACCTCGCCCTGCATATCAAACCGGTGTTTTTTGCCAGCCACCGCATATTCATAGGCCACAGGCCAGCCATCCGCCCCCGGCACAACCCGCATCCGGTCGGATCGCAGCACAAACAATTCACGCGGCGGTCCATCATTCAGCCCTGCGGCCTCCAGATACCCGTCACCCGACAGCAACATCTGGCCATATAGCGCCTCCAGCAAATCCGCTGATCCCTGCGCGCCATTGGGCCGCGCCAACAGGCTTAGCAACGGGTGATTGTCAAACCGCCGCTCGGCATCTTGCAGCGCCAGCGGCACCGATGCCGCCGCCTCGGCGATCATTTTCACACAGCGAAACCCGACAGGATTACCCAAAAAACCGTTGCGTGTCAGGCTGGCCGTGTCGCGCCCAGACCAAGCAGCGCGCCCGCCGGAATGAAAGCTGACAACCCCGGCCGCCGCGCTGGATTTTGTCTCTGAAACATCCGCCTTGGATGTTCTTAAAAACTGCAAAACCATAGAGTTATGCTCCTTTGTTAAATAACGGCGCGTGGAAACCACGCACCCTATATTTCCGGATATCCGTAGGGTGCGTGGTTTCCACGCACCATTCACAATCCCCGCACACGCGGCGCCAAAAACACCCGTGCCGGATCGATCATCAAATCCGTAATCGCCCATACAAGCGCATCAACCCGATCAGGCGACCCTTTGCCGACAAACCCCCGTGCTGTCATTTCGCACATCTGGTCTTCCAGTTCCGGCATTCCCGAAACATGCCCCACGCGCCCCTGTTCATACAAAGCTGCCACAGGTTCGGCCCGCGCCACCTTGCCACGCGATGCCCGCACCGCGCGATACGCCACCAACGGGTCAATCTGCCTAATCAGGCTTTCGACCAATTCACCGCCCTGGTTGACCTCGGCCACCAAGCGATCCGCCTTATATTCATGAAACACCCGCACCGCTTCTGCGGCCCATTGCTGCGGGCTGGCGCCCTGAATGCTGGCATCATGCAACACTGTTGCGCGCCATTTTATCGGCGGCCCATCGGTCATCACACCCGCCACGATAATCCCGCAGGTATCCGCCGCTTTGCCGGTTGTAACCGGCGGATCAACCGCCACCACAATCCGGTCAAAACCGCCAATGGCAGATACCCGCGCAGCGTCCAGCGCAGACAATGACCACAAGGCCCCTTCTTCCGCTGTCAGCAGCTCACCCGAAAGTTCTTGCCGGCCCAAACGCGAGCCTTGGTATTTATCTGTAATATAGGTCAAAAACGACTCCGCCAGATTGGCGCGGTTCGCGTTGGTCGGGGCAGAAGTCTGCACCGTTGCAGCCTCCGCTAAAATCTCTTTTAACAGCCGAATATTTTTCGGCGTTGTTGTCACCACTTGTTGGGGCTTGTCGCCCAGCCGCAGCGCAAATTGCA
>JALSGU010000182.1 GCA_026982575.1 Paracoccaceae bacterium
CGCTGACGCTGCACTGTTGCACGAACAGGTTGGCGATGTGCCTGCGCTGATTGACCTGTCGCGGACAACCATGGACAATATATATCAGAATATCACCATTGCGCTTGGGCTAAAGGCAGTGTTTCTGGTGACCACCCTGTTTGGCATTACCTCGCTTTGGATGGCAATTCTGGCCGATACCGGCGCGACAGTGCTGGTCACGCTTAATGCTCTGCGGTTGCTAAGGTATAAACCCAAAAGATAGGCATATTCCAAGGGGTGCGGACCTATTGATAAATCATCAGTCACTGACTAGGTATTTGGTTAAGTTCAACCAATACAGGGTTTAATATAAAGTCTATGAAAATCAAACACGTTCTTTTGCTTGCATTTTTTGCTGGCGCACCCGCTCTTCATGCGGAAACTCTTGGAATATATATGCGCGACGGCACGGACCCCGTGCGTGCCTATACCGAAAACAACCAGCTTTTTTGCACCCGGGTTTCTGACGGTTTCGAGATATGCAACGGTATGGAGGCTGAAGGTAACAACATTTGGCAGGGTGACAATTTGAAAAACCCTGACGGTCCGCGCTGGCTTAGCGCCCGTGGCACGATCACTGTGTCGGAAACTGAAATGGCGCTGGAAGGCTGCACAATGGGCGGTGCCATTTGCAAATCCATGGTATGGCTACGGCAGGATGAATAAGAAAAATGGTGGGTGATGAGAGACTCGAACTCCCGACATCTTCGGTGTAAACGAAGCGCTCTACCAACTGAGCTAATCACCCGCCGTGGCGTTTAACTAATCGCCAAATTCACGGGCCGCAAGCCCTGTTTTGAAAATAACCGGATTAATTTGCCTGCATCGCGAAAATTGATCTATCGACACAGCAATCCCCCGGCCGACAGTGTTTATTTCGAAAAGCTTGCCAGAATTTCCTCTTCGCATTGCAGCTCGGAATAAATTTTTGTGTCGGTTTTATGTTCAGCTTTCTGGGGCACTATGGGCAATATTCCGTGGGCATCAAAAAAGGCATTCATCACAAAATCAACCCCTTCATCAGAAACCGTGCGCATGTTTTTTTCAAAAAACCTTCCCTTGAAAGGTGGGGCCGATATCAGCTCATAGGACGGAAAATAATCAACATAATCAAACGCATCTACGATTTCCGCGCAAACCGCCCGCAACACGGATTTTGACCGAACTGTGGCCGCCAGCACATGGGAACCACTAGCGGTTGCGCTTAGCGGCACCGGCGAAACCGTTAACAAAAACCGGATTTTGGGGTTGATTTCTTGTGCCATGTCGAAAAACGCCGTCAGGTCATTGAAATTATCCTGAAAGCCAAAATTTTCCAGCCGGTGCAAACCCTGGTCAAACACCCCGCCCGCGGTGCCGGGGCATAGCGGATAAACCGTTCCATCAATCGTATTTACCCAGCTTTCTGTCAGGCCCAGCGTAAATACAAAAATATCGGCTTCTTGAAAGATCCGGCGCACAGCCGCCAGATGGGCCAACCGCGATGCATGCAATTCTTGTTGGCTTTCAAACCCGTCCGGTTCTATGTTCGGGCGCAGCGGATCCTGAAAACGGTTGCCTTTTGTCCAAATTTGGTCAGCAGGATCAAATGCACCTACGGCCCGGGCCAGCGTTTGGCGCATTTGGCGCGGCGTATAAATATTGCCATAGCGTGCGGAGAACACACCGTAATTATATTTCTGGCAAAGCGCGCTAGACAAGATTTCCGGGGCTGGCTCGGTGTTCAGAAAATTGCAGCCACGGGCGCGCAAAGCCCGCGAGAAATGTTGGGCAAAACAACTGCCAGCGGTTGCTATTTTATGGCTTTGGGTGATTTCAAATTTAGGGTCGTAAACATCTTTGATATCCAGACAGTTACGCCCTGAAACCGAACCGTGCCAAAATGCCCTTTTTGGCAGGTTTGTATATGGGTGTGCGTCCATTGATCTGGTTCCGGTCATTGCGGCTTATGTGCCAATAAAGAATTGATAACAGCAAAGCACCCCGGTTCAAAGACCGTGTATGAAATTGCAAACCAGCGCCCGAAACAAAAATCAATGGGCGATGGTTGCGCCGGTTTCAATTGGCTTAATCGCCGCCGCGGCTGCGGCTGCTTCGGCCACTTCATCCCATTCAATCGCCTCGGGCATTCGGGTTAATGCCAGCTCCAGAACTTCCATCACATGGGAAACCGGTATCAGTTCCAACCCGTCTTTGACATTGTCCGGAA
>JALSGU010000183.1 GCA_026982575.1 Paracoccaceae bacterium
TGCATCAGGGTGGCAGAAATATGGCCGCCAATCGAGGCCACCGGAAAGCCTTCTTCAACGGTCACACAGCGGTTGGTTTTCATTACCGATTTGACCACGGTTTCGGTATCCATCGGGCGCAGGCTGCGCAGGTCAATCACCTCTGCCGAGATACCTTCCTCGGCCAGCTTGTCAGCGGCTTCCAGCGCGTATTGCATGCCGATACCAAAGCTGACAATGGTGACATCATCGCCTTTGCGCCAAATGCGGGCCTTGCCAATCGGCACGGTGTAATCTTCAATTTCAGGCACATCGAACGAGCGCCCATAGAGCATTTCATTTTCAAGCACCACCACCGGATTGGGGTCTCGGATTGCCGATTTCATCAGGCCTTTATAATCCGAGGCCGAATAAGGCATGACAACCTTTAGGCCCGGAACCTGCGCATACCATGTTGCGTAATCATGGGAATGCTGCGCGCCAACCCGTGCCGCTGCACCGTTAGCACCGCGAAACACAATCGGGCAGGTCATTTGACCGCCCGACATATAGCGGGTTTTGGCAGCGGAATTGATGATCTGGTCAATCGCCTGCATGGCAAAATTCCAGGTCATGAATTCCACAATCGGGTTCAGGCCGGCAAATGCGGCGCCGATGGCGATGCCGGTAAAACCGTGTTCGGTTATCGGGGTGTCAATCACCCGTTTGGCGCCAAACTCATCCAGCATGCCTTGCGAAACTTTATATGCGCCCTGATATTCCGCGACCTCTTCGCCCATCAGGAATACGTCTTCGTTGCGGCGCATTTCCTCAGACATAGCATCGCGGATGGCTTCGCGCACGGTTGTTGACTTGAATGTTGTGCCTTCGGGCAGGTCTTGTTCAACCGCAACAACCGATACCGGCGCGGCTGTTGCCGGTTCAACAGTTGTGGTGACAATTGCCGGGGCCGCAACCGGTTCGGCCACATCGGCAGCCGTGTCATCAACGGTTTCGCCTTCCTCGACCAGCACTGCGATCACGGCGTTAACCTTGACGCCCTCGGTGCCCTCGGGCACCACGATTTTGCCGATGATGCCTTCGTCAACAGCTTCGAATTCCATGGTGGCTTTGTCGGTTTCGATCTCGCACATCACGTCACCGGCTTGCACGGTGTCGCCCTCGGCAACCAGCCATTTGGCCAGATTGCCTTCTTCCATGGTTGGCGAAAGGGCGGGCATAAGAATGTTGATAGCCATTATTCGGCCTCCGCGTAAATATCTGTCCAAAGTTCCGAAAGGTCCGGTTCGGGGCTGGCAATTGCAAAATCGGCGGCCTCGGTCACGGTTTTTTTGATTTCCTTGTCGATGGTTTTCAAATCATCTTCGGAAGCATGTTTGCCGGTGATCAGCATATCGCGGATATGGTCGATCGGGTCGCGTTCCTCGCGCACTTTTTGCACCTCTTCGCGGGTGCGGTATTTGGCGGGGTCAGACATGGAATGCCCGCGATACCGATAGGTGTTCATTTCCAGAATATACGGCCCGTTACCGTCGCGGCAATGGGCAACGGCCTTGGCGCCCGCGGCTTTGACCGCCAGCACATCCATGCCGTCAACGGCTTCGCCGGGGATGCCGAATGCCTCTGCGCGGGTATAGAGCGCGGGGGTGGAGCTGGCCCGTTGCAGGCTGGTGCCCATGGCGTATTGATTATTTTCAATCACAAATATGCAAGGTAGTTTCCACAGACTGGCCATATTGTAGGTTTCATAAACCTGCCCCTGATTGGCAGCACCATCGCCAAAATAGGCAAAGCTGACATTGTTATTGCCACGATATTTATTGGCAAATGCCAGCCCCGCACCAATCGGTACTTGGGCGCCAACAATGCCGTTGCCGCCATAGAATTTCTTTTCATTGGAAAACATATGCATGGAGCCGCCCTTGCCGCGCGAATAACCGCCGGCGCGGCCGGTCAGTTCGGCCATAACGCCTTTCGGGTCCATGCCACAGGCCAGCATATGGCCGTGATCGCGATAAGATGTGATGCGCTGGTCGCCCTCGATGGTGTTGGCTTCCAGCCCGACAACGATGGCTTCTTGTCCGATGTAAAGATGGCAAAAACCACCGATCTGCCCCATGCCGTATAATTGGCCGGCTTTTTCCTCAAAGCGGCGGATCATCAACATTTCACGGTAAAATCCTAGTAATTCTTCCGATGAAACATTGGCTTTTTTGCGTTTCTTTGCAGCGGCCATGCGGGCCCTCCCAAAAAATAGTTTAACGTTCAACTACCTATAATACAGGAAGTTTACTTAAAGTCACAGGGGAATATTGCAAGGCGGTATGCGTATAGCGGGTAGGTGATTTACTGTATTAATTCAGTGAGTTACCTAAGAATCACCTCGTCTCCGCGGGCATAACCCAATACTTTTCTGGTCTGCTCATCCAGCAAATCCAGATCAAGGAATCGGTCAGACATACGCCGCGTGCGGTTTTTGGCGGCTTGGCGTTCCAGCTGCAATGCGTTCAAGTCTTCCTGAAGCCGTGCTTCTTGGGCTTGGTATTTGAACAGGCTTACCAGCCCGCTTGGCCCTTGAATGGCCGAGTAGGAAAAATAGGCGATCAGCGCGATGACGCTAAGCGATACGATATATCCAACCAGCCCGTTTTTGCGACTTGGGGTTTCCATGTTTTTTGCCTCGAATAACCACTCTGACGGTGGTGTTTGGCTGATTCTAGCACAGCTGATTCGGTTTGTGAATCCTGAATAGTTTCTTTTCCGCAAAGTTTTGTTATGAAGTGCCCATAGGGAAATTTTTGAGTCGGGAAAATCATGACCATCAAAGCACAAATATCGGGTATCGTGATAATTCTGGTGGCACTGGGCGTCATGCTTTTTCAACGTCCGCTTGGTTCTGACACGTTGAACCGTATCCAGATACTGGAAGACACCGATGAATATGTTGTGGTTCAGGCCGGTGATCAAGCTGGTCGCCTGTATAAAGAATTTGCCTTTGACTTTAACGAGCCGGTTTTCACCGACTGGTTCCATGATCGGGGCTGGAACGCCATGACCCTGCTTTCACCTGCAAAACAATCGGTTGAGGAATATGCCATCCTTGGCCAGAGCATCATAAACGGTGACGGGGATTTTGTGGATAACAGCGTAATGCCGTTTCAAGGCGCCGCACGGTTCGAGGCATTTGCCCCTATTGGTGGCATGGTAACCAGCAAGGCCGATCTGCAAAATACCGGCATGTGGTTTGTTGATGGCGATGAGCTGTGGTTTCGCGCCAGCTTTTTTCTGGAACAGGGCGTGCCCTATTCGCTGGTTGATTTTGAAGATAACTCTGTGCGGCAAAGCCCCGGTATCCGGATTGTGATTGATGATAACCGTTTTATCGGGGTTGAGCTGAAATCGGGCAGAAAACCAAGGTTAGGGCAAACCGATTACGAGATCCCGATTGGCCGCTGGTTTACCCTGACCCTGTTTGTGAAGCTTGATGATAGCGCTGGCACGGTCAGGATTTGGCAGGATGACCAGTTGATTATCAATGATAAAATGAAAACCCTGCCGAATTCGGCGTCGCTTTTGAATTCATTTGAAATCGGCATCACCGCCACCGATATGGCAGCGGTGTTGTTGCTTGATGATGTGATGCTTTCGCATAATCCTTTTTAGGCTTCAAGCGCCGCCACACCGGGCAGGGTTTTGCCCTCCAACCATTCAAGAAACGCCCCGCCTGCGGTGGAAATATAGGTAAAATCAGCCGCCGCGCCGGAATTGTTGAGGGCCGCAACCGTATCACCGCCCCCTGCCACCGACAAAAGCTTGCCTTCGCGGGTTAATGCAGCGGCCTTTAGCGCCGCCGCATCGGTGGCCATGTTAAACGGTTCAATCTCAAATGCCCCCAAGGGACCATTCCAGACCAGCGTTTTGGCAGATTCAAAAACCTTGCCGATCAGCTCAACCGATTTTGGTCCTGCATCCAGTATCATAGCATCCGGTGGGCAGGCATCCGCCGCCACGGTTTCATTCGGGGCGTTGGCGGCGAATTCGCGCGCCACCACCACATCAATGGGCAAAATCAATTCGCATCCGGCGGCTTTGGCGCGGGCAGTGATTTCACGGGCGGTTTCAGCCAGATCATGTTCACAAAGCGATTTGCCCACATCAATGCCTTGTGCTGCCAAAAACGTGTTGGCCATGCCGCCGCCAATGACAATCTGGTCAACTTTTTCCAGCAGATTTCCCAAAAGATCCAGCTTGGTTGAAACCTTGGCACCGCCCACAACGGCCACAACCGGATGTTCGGGTTTTGCCAATGCTTTTTCAAGCGTGCCCAGCTCGGTTGCCATCAATCTGCCAGC
>JALSGU010000184.1 GCA_026982575.1 Paracoccaceae bacterium
TGGTCTAGCGCAAAAAAGCCCAATACTAAAAGGCCAATCCCCACTGCCCATTGGTTGTTCATGTCGCACCTTTGCCGGTTTTGGCGATGAATTGCCTATATTTTACGCAAAAATAGCGTGAAATATAAACTCTTGAATAATCGCAGCCCCCAAAGCGATTCGGGGCTGCTTGATATTAGTTGTGCTCCGGTTAAGAAACTACAGCAGGCTTTCGGCTTTGCTGGCGGCGTTTTCAGCCGTGATGCCAAACATTTCATAAAGCGCATCGATGGGCGCAGATGCCCCGAAGCCCTCCATGCCGATAAACGCGGCTTTGTTGTGTTTGCCGCGTTCGCCGCACAACCATTTATCCCAGCCAAAGCGCGCGCCGGCCTCAATGGCCACGCGAACCGGACCTGCGGGTAAAACACGGCGGCGGTATTTTTCGTCTTGCGCCTCGAATAATTCCCAGCAGGGCATGGAAACCACGCGGGTGCCGATACCCTTGGCTTGCAAAATATCGCGGGCTTTCAGCGCGATTTCAACTTCGGAACCGGTGGCCATGATAATCACACGGCGTTTGCCGGTTGCCTCGGCCAGCACATAAGCGCCCTGCGCGGTCAGGTTTTTGGTTTTGTGTTCTGTGCGCACGGTTGGCAGGCCCTGGCGGGTCAGCGCCAATGCGCTTGGCGTTGATGTTGAGGTCATGGCCAATTCCCAGGCCTCGGCGGTTTCGACCGTGTCGGCGGGGCGAAATACGTTCATATTTGGCGTGGCGCGCATCATGGCCAGATGTTCCACCGGCTGGTGGGTGGGGCCGTCTTCGCCCAAACCAATGGAATCATGTGATAAAACATAGGTGGTCGGAATGCCCATCAATGACGATAACCGCATGGCGCCGCGCATATAATCGGCAAAAACCATAAAGGTGCCGCCGTAAGATTTGCAGCCGCCATGCAATGCCAGCCCGTTCATGGCCGCGGCCATGCCATGTTCGCGGATGCCGTAATAAACATAACGGCCCTTGCGATTGTCAGCGTCAAACACGTTTAGGCCATCGGTCAGGGTCAGGTTTGATCCGGTAAGATCAGCCGATCCGCCGATGGTTTCAGGCATGACATTATTCACCACCTCCAGCACCATCTGGCTGGCTTTGCGGGTGGCAACCTTGGGTGCGGTTTCAGAGATGTTTTTCTTGAATGCCTTGATCGCGGCAGAAAGGCGTTTCGGGGCCTGGCCCTTGATAATACGGTCAAATTCCGCTTGTTTTCCTGCGGAAAGCGCGGCCTTGCGTTCAGCCCATGCTGCATGATCTGTCTGGCCGCGCGCGCCGATTTTGCGCCAATCGGCTTGAATATCTGCCGGAATAATGAATGGATCATGGGGCCAATCATAAATCTTGCGGATAATGGCGATTTCTTCAGCGCCAAGCGGCGCACCATGAGCGCCCGATGTATCCTGTTTGGCGGGCGATCCAAAACCGATATGGGTCTGGCAGGCGATCAAGGATGGCAACGGCGATTGTTTGGCCTGCGTAATGGCGCGGTCAATCGCATCGGGGTCATGACCATCACATGAAAATACCGACCAGCCGGAGGCCTCGAACCGTGTCATCTGGTCGGTGATATCCGACAGCGATAATTTACCGTCAATGGTGATGCCGTTATCATCCCACAGCACAATCAGCTTGCCGAGCTTTTGTTTTCCCGCCAGCCCGATGGCTTCTTGGGAAATACCTTCCATCAGGCAGCCATCGCCGGCAATCACATAAGTGTGGTGATCAACGATTTTCTTGCCCCAGCGTGCCGCCATCGAACATTCACCCATGGCCATGCCAACAGCGGTGGCAATGCCTTGCCCCAAGGGGCCGGTGGTGGTTTCAATGCCGCTTGCGTGGCCATATTCGGGGTGGCCCGCAGTTTTGGCGCCGGTTTGGCGGAAATTGGCAATTTCGCCAATCGTCATGTCTTGATACCCTGTCAGATGCAACAACCCGTAAATCAGCATGGAACCATGGCCGGCTGACAAAACAAACCGGTCACGATCGGGCCAGTTCGGGGCGGATGCGTCAAATTTCAGATGGTTTTGAAACAGCACAGTGGCGACATCGGCCATGCCCATCGGCATGCCCGGATGCCCGGAATTTGCGGCCTGAACCGCATCAATCGCCAACATCCGCAAGGCGGTGGCTTTGGCAAAATGGTCGGGATGGCGGGATTTTAGATCGGAGATTTCCACTTGCGTCTCTTTCTGATTAGGGTGCGTTTGTTTTGTTTTGACCAAGAAAACATAGAGCGTCAAGCGAATGAAGGCCTATTTCGGGAAAGCTGTGGGTAAATCTGAAGAAACTGCGCTAATATGTTGCAAATCCCTGCTAAATGCGATTCGATAGCGGGGAAAATTATGGGGCTGATATGAGCAATCTTGAAAATCTTGAAAAACGACTGGCGGCGGCGATAAAAAACCTGCCGCTTGGCGCGGAGCTTGTTGCGGAAAATGCGGCGCTTAAGTCTGAATTAAAGGCCTTGAAAGCGCAAAGAAAAGCAGATGTAGCCGAGCTGGATAGCCTGCTGGCCAAGCTGAAACCAATCTTGGAGGAGGCCGGAAATGCCTGAGATCACCGTAAATGTCGGCGGACGCCCGTTTCAGATTGTCTGTAATGACGGCGAGGAACCGCACCTGAAAGCCGCCGCCAAAATGCTGGATGTTGAGGCCACGACCCTGCAAGACGCCATTGGCCGCGTGCCGGAATCGCGCATGTTGTTGATGGCAGGGCTGATGCTGGCGGATCGCACCAAAGAACTGGAATGGAACGGCAAAACCAGTGATGAGCGCACCAAAACGCTGGAGGATCGCTTGCGCGCATCCGAGGCCAAAGCCGCGGCATTGGCGGTGGAGCTGGCAAGCATGCAGGAAAAAACCGGTGATGCAGGGCTGTTTGATCAATCGGAACTGCCCAAAGCCATGGCGTTGCTGGAAAAAACTGCAACGGCATTGGAGGCCTTGGGGGAATAATGGCGGGCTGAAGCCCGCCCTACGTGTAAGGCGGGTTTTACCTCACGGCTTTTATTCCTGATTGGTTTCGCGCACTTTGCCGGCGGCTTCTTTGCTGAATGCGATACCGTTTTCTTCCAGCAATGTATCCAGTTCGGCCGATAGCACCATTTCGGTCACAATATCACAGCCGCCGATAAATTCGCCTTTGATGTATAGCTGCGGAATGGTTGGCCAGTCGGAAAACTTTTTGATGCCTTCGCGGATCTCGCCATCGTCCAGCACGTTAACGTCTTTGAACGCTACGCCCATGTAATTCAGCACGCCGGCGATGCGGCTTGAAAACCCGCATTGGGGCATTTGGCTGGTGCCTTTCATAAACAGCACCACATCGTTGCTGTTGATATCCGATTGAATGGTTTCTGCGGCATTAGTCATGTTTTTTCTCCGGTTTGCGTTTGACCCGTTTCAGGCGCGGGTCGCGGTGGTCAATATTGGGGTTAAGCCGCTCGGATGCGTGGATGATCGACATGTCGGTCGCTTCCATGCCCAGCGGCGGTTTTACATTTCCGTCAGTGTCGTCATCAACGCCATAATTAGGTTTTAACAATTCGCCCAGCGTTTTTTTCGGGCGGTTACGGCGCAAAAAGGCCTCGGCCAGAATTGCGGCGGCGATAAATACCACTACACCTAATATGATAAGCCTGATATCCACCTTATTCGGCAGCTTTGGTGGTCAGGGCCAGCGCGTGTAATTCGCCGTTGGCACCATCCATTTTGCCTTTTAGGGCGGCATAAACCATCTGGTGTTGCTTGACGCGGTTCAGGCCTTTGAATTCAGCTGCAGTAACGCTTGCGGCATAATGGTTGCCGTCGCCTGCCAGATCATCGATGCGGATTTCAGCGGTGGGAAAAGCCTCGCGGATCAGGGCCTCGATTGTGGATGCCTCAATAGCCATGGGTGAATACTCCTAGTAATTTGGTAAGGTATTTAAGCGAGCTTGGCGCCGCTGGCAAGGGCTGGCGGTAAAATTGCATTAAACAACCACCTTGGTCAGGCCGGTGTCATGGGCGTTTCGCATGGTTTCAAGCGGGATGAATTTTTGATCCATTCCTAAAATGGCGCCGCCAAACCCGCCGATTTTCAGGGCGTCAATTTTTGCGGTGGCAATCAGTGCCAGAATATCAGCGGTTTTTGACGGCGAACAGGCCAGCAAATATCGCGCCTGATCCTCGCCAAAATACCAGTTGGCGGCGGCCAGGCCGGAATGGTTTTGCAAGGTGGCACCACAATTCCCCGCCAGACACATATCTGCAACGCCAAGCGCAATGCCCCCGTCAGACAGATCATGGGCGGCGGTAATCAGGTTTAGCGCGTGCAAATGCCGGACAACCTCGCCGGCGGCGCGTTCATTTGCCAAGTCAACATCAGGCGCATC
The DNA here is from genome assembly GCA_026982575.1 of Paracoccaceae bacterium. GTDB lineage: Bacteria > Pseudomonadota > Alphaproteobacteria > Rhodobacterales > Rhodobacteraceae > UBA3077. Next base: position 4,413 of record JALSGU010000184.1, read on the forward strand.
GCCGATTTCCAAGCCCAGCACATCCGCCAACAGCGCCGATTGGCCCAGATGTCCTTTGGTGTTGCCCAGCAAAATAATATCGTCGCCCCGATTAGGCACCATGCGGATTAGCTGGTTGATATTATCGAGTATCCCCACTGCGCCAATGGTGGGCGTGGGGTGAATGCCCGCGCCGTCGGTTTCATTATACAGGCTGACATTGCCCGAAACGATCGGCATATCCAGCGCCAGACACGCCGCGCCGATGCCCTTGATACAGCCCACAAGCTGGCCCATGATTTCGGGTTTTTCAGGGTTGCCAAAATTCAGGTTGTCGGTGGTGGCAAGCGGGCGCGCGCCGGTGGCGGACAGGTTGCGAAACGCCTCGGCCACGGCTTGTTTGCCACCCATTTCCGGGTTGGCAAAACAATAGCGCGGGTTCACATCGCTGGTAAATGCCAGCAGTTTTTCGGTGCCATGAACACGAATTACCCCCGCATCGGACCCCGGGCGAATAACCGTATCGGCCAGCACCATATGGTCATATTGCGACCAGACCCACGCCTTGCTGGCATGATTGGGGCTGCTGATCAGTTTTAACAATGCCTCGGCAAGGTCAATATCGGGCGTGTCGGTATAGGGCGCAGGGGCAGGGGTTTTTACCCAAGGCCGGTCATATTCTGGGGCCTCGCCCGACAGGGCTTTTAGCGGCAAGTCGGCTTTGATTTCACCGTTCAAGCGCACCAGAAAGCGGTCTTCGGCTATGGTTTCGCCCACAATGGCAAAATCCAGATCCCATTTGTCAAACACGGCCTTGGCCTCGGCTTCTTTATGGGGGTGCAGCACCATCAGCATACGTTCCTGGGATTCGCTCAGCATCATTTCATAAGCGGTCATATTTTCTTCGCGACACGGCACCAATTCTAGGTCCAGCGCCACGCCCAGCCCGCCTTTGTCACCCATTTCCACCGCCGAACAGGTCAGCCCTGCCGCGCCCATATCCTGAATGGAAATCACCGCGCCGGTTTGCATCAGTTCCAGCGTGGCCTCCATCAGGCGTTTTTCGGTAAACGGGTCGCCAACCTGCACGGTGGGGCGTTTTTCCTCGATGGTGTCATCAAATTCGGCGGATGCCATGGTGGCGCCGCCCACCCCGTCACGGCCGGTTTTGGCGCCCAGATAAACCACCGGCATGCCGATGCCGCTGGCCGCCGAATAAAATATTTCGTCGGTATTGGCGATGCCCGCAGCAAACGCATTGACCAGACAATTGCCGTTATACGATTTGTGAAACCGCATTTCGCCAGCTACATTAGGCACGCCGAAACAATTGCCATAAGATCCGATGCCCTCAACCACGCCATTAACCAATTGTCTGGTTTTGGGGTGGGATGGTTCACCAAAGCTAAGCGCGTTCATGGCCGCCACGGGCCGCGCGCCCATGGTGAACACATCGCGCAAAATGCCGCCAATGCCGGTGGCGGCGCCCTGAAACGGCTCGATATAGCTGGGGTGATTATGGCTTTCCATTTTGAACACCACACATTGGCCATCACCGATATCAACGATGCCGGCATTCTCACCCGGGCCGCAAATAACCTGAGGGCCATCAACCGGCAAGGTTTTCAGCCATATTTTTGACGATTTATAAGAACAATGCTCGTTCCACATGGCGCTGAAAATACCCAGTTCGGTAAAAGTGGGGTCGCGGCCCAGCAATTCGCGGATGCGCTGGAATTCCGCTTGATTCAGCCCGTGTTTGCGGATCAGTTCTGTGGTGATTTCGGGGTCGGTGGTGATCTCGGTGGGCATGAAGGCTCCTGCGCTGCGGATTCGCGTTGTTTTATTCAGGAAAGGCGGTGAATCATAGCTCTTTTTCAGGGTGCAGAGCGTTACAAAACAACGCAATCGGACAAAACCGTGGCAGCAGGACCACAGTTAGATAAAATAAAACCGGAAAACCTGCCGGTAACGCAAAATTTACTGCAACTCTTGAACAATGGCGGTCTAGTCAGGGGATAGCTCCATTTCTTTTGTATGTCTTAAATAAGGATATTTTCATGATAAACCGCCGTAAATTTCTTGCCGCGACTGCCAGCGCAACCGTTTTGGGCGCAGCGCAAGCCTCGGCCCACACATTGGGGCAGCCCTATGTGCTGCCCGAAGAATACATGCCCCGCATTGTCCGGGTCCGTGAGGAATTCATCGCCGGTGAGCTTTACGTAGACCCGAACCAGTTTGCCATTTACTGGACATTGGGCGAAAGCAGGGCGATGCGTTATACGGTTGGTGTCGGGCGGGCCGGTCTTTATCATTCCGGTGAATTTTATGTGGGCAGAAAAGTGGAATGGCCGAATTGGCGACCAACCCCTGCCATGATCGCGCGAGACCCTGCTGCTTATGTGGATTTTGCCGAGGGCGGGATCTATGAAAACGGTCCGCAACCCGGTGGCATTGGCAATCCGCTTGGGGCGCGCGCGCTTTATCTTTATAATGTAAACACCCGTCGTGATACCTATTTGCGTATCCACGGCACCAATAATCCGCGCACTATTGGCCGGGCGGTTTCCAATGGCTGCGCGCGGCTGATCAACCCGCAGGTCGAGGAATTATATGCAATGGTGCCAAACGGCACCCGGGTGGTGCTGTTTCCAAAAGCCGGTGCCGGCCCCTCACATTCCAACCACTAGGGCATTATCAGGCTTGACCAAAGCCCCCCGAACGGTATCAACTCTTTGAAACCAATCGAGGGGGATTTGATGCATCAGCCAGTCATTTCAGGCACCGGCGTTTTTACGCCAAATGAAATCGTTACCAATGATGAACTGGTGGTGGCGTTTAATGCCTATGCCGATAAAATGAATTTGCAAAACGCTGATGCAATTGCAGCGGGGCAGGTTGATGCGATTCCCCATTCCAGCAGCGATTTTATCTTTAAGGCCAGCGGCATCAAAAGCCGCTATGTGTTGAATAAATCCGGCATTCTTGACCCTGATATCATGTATCCACAGCTGCGCCAGCGGTCTGATGACGAACCGGGCGTCATGGCGGAAATGGCGCTTGATGCTTGTAACAAGGCACTGGCGCAGGCCGGTAAATCTGCGGCAGATATCGATGCGGTGATTGTCGCGGCCTCGAATTTTGAACGGGCCTATCCGGCGATTGCGGTCGAGGTGCAGGATTTATTGGGCATCAAGGGTTTTGGTTTTGATATGAATGTCGCTTGTTCTTCGGCCACATTCGGCATCCAGATGGCCTGCGATATGGTGCGGTCCGGTTCGGCGCGGGCGATATTGGTGGTTAATCCCGAAATATGTTCGGGGCATCTGGAATGGCGTGACCGCGATTGCCATTTTATTTTTGGCGATGTTTGCACCGCCACGCTGGTCGAGCAGAAAGAAACCGCCACAGGCCCGCATTTCGAAGTGCTTTCCACCCGTTGCCTTACGCAGTTTTCCAACAATATCCGCAATAATAACGGCTTTTTGCGCCGTTCGCGCCCTGACGGGGTGGCGGATCGCCGCGACATGCAATTCATGCAAAACGGGCGTAAGGTATTCAAAGAAGTGCTGCCGATAGTGGCCAGCCATATCCTTGACCATCTGGCAGATGAGGGCCGTTCATCCGATGAATTAAAACGCCTTTGGTTGCACCAAGCCAACAAAGCCATGAATGATTTTATCGGCAAACGGGTGTTGGGGCGCGTTCCCGAACCCGATGAGCAGCCCAATATTTTGCAAGATTACGCCAATACCAGCTCGGCAGGGTCGATCATCGCGTTTTCGCAACATTCTGATGATATTGCTGACGGAGAATTAGGCCTGATCTGTTCCTTTGGGGCCGGATATTCGGTTGGCTCGGTGTTGCTTAAGCGGTCTGGCTAGCGGCTTGTTGGCGGGCCAATGCGCTGTTTACATCATTTACCCCGATCAATTTGACCGTCAGGCGCAAAAATGAATTTTCGGCGTGGTCACGGGTGCCGTCGGCCAGCACAATACGCCAAAGATCAACCGCCAGTGCAAAACGGTCAACATAAGGAACCGCGTCTTTGATCAGGCGGGTCAGATGCACGGTATCGCCCACGGTTGCCTCGATCTCCTCGGCCTCCTGCCGAAGGGTCCGAGCCTCGTCGATCGACAGCGCATAGCGCTGGGCACATATCTGGTCGATCAGGGATTTTTCTGAATCCGCGTAATCGTGATCAATTCTGGCAAGGCGCACCAGCAATGCGGCCAATGCCAGCCGTGCGTCATCGCTTTCCAATGGGTCGGGGGTCGGGTCCGCCTTCAGGCGTTTCAAAAGATTTGCTATCATTTGCCTAATTTAACGATTGGCTTCAGGATTCCAAGGGCAATACGGAAATTTTACCCGCTGAAATCTGAACAGCTGCGCCTTTGATTCTAACCGCTTTGATTTTCCCCGATGCCAGATCAACCGACAGGTCAATTTGACTGGGTCGGCCCATGTCTTGGCCTTGTTTAAGCAAAATACTATTACGGCCCTCAACCAATTCACCGGCATGCAGCAATTGTGCTGCAAAAATGGCTGATGCGGCGCCGGTGGCGGGGTCTTCGGGCATGCCATGGGCAGGGGCAAACATACGCGCACTAAACCCGTTTTCATTGCGGCAATAGGCATAAACCGCCGCGTTATCCGCAGTTTTGGTAAATTCCTGAAAGGCAGGGTTAACCACCGCTGCCTTTGCCAATGCGGCGCGGCTGTTAACCGGAACAAACACAAATTTCGGGCCACCTTGCAAATTGTTCAGATGATGGCTGTCAAAACCGATATCGTGCTGAACAAGCCCCAGCGCTGCTGCGGCCATTGCATTGGAAATTTCGCCGCCCTTATATGCAAAAGGAATAACCGGCGCGGTAAATTCGGCAGAAATATCCGCGCCTTTGCGTGATACATTTACCGGCACCAGCCCTGCCATTTCTTCAAGCGTGATTGTCACATCAAAATCACCGGCATTTGCCATTTCTGCCAGCAAAATAGCGCAACCAATGGTCGGATGCCCTGCAAAAGGCAGCTCGCCATAGGGGTGAAAAATCCGCACTTTTGCGGTGTGCGCGGGGGTTGTGGGCGCTTGCACAAAGATGGTTTCCGACAGGTTGAATTCACGCGCGATTTTTTGCATTTGCGCTGTGCTTAAGGTATCGGCCCCCAGCACCACCGCCAACGGGTTGCCCGAATATGGCTGGTCTGTGAACACATCAAGCGTGTGAAATTCCATCTGGTTTACTTTCCGAATATTTCAAAAATATATTCATTTCCGATTTGGATCTGCGTTGCGCGGCAGGGTGGTAGGCTGAAGCCCACCCTAGACGAGGCGGCTTTGCTTTACCGCCGCGCCGACAAAACTGGCAAAAAGCGGATGTGGTTCAAACGGGCGGGATTTTAGCTCCGGGTGGAATTGCACGCCGATATACCACGGGTGATCCGATATTTCCACGGTTTCGGGCAGCTTGCCATCAGGCGAAATACCGGCAAAAATCAAGCCCTTGCTTTCCAGCGCCGCGCGGTAGGTCATGTCCACCTCATACCGGTGGCGGTGGCGTTCGGAAATGGCGGTTGTGCCATATATTTCGGCAATCCGAGAGCCTTGTTTCAGCGTAGCATTATAGGCCCCCAGCCGCATGGTGCCGCCTTTGTCGTCGGCTTCGTCGCGCTGGATGGTGCGGTTGCCCTCAACCCATTCTTTCAGGTGATACACAATCGGGGTAAAACGTTTTTTGCCGGATTCATGGTCAAATTCCTCGGAACCCGCATCCGAAATACCCGCCAGATTGCGCGCGGCCTCGGTGACGGCCATTTGCATGCCCAGACAAATGCCAAAATACGGCACATTATGCGTGCGGGCGTAAGTTGCGGCCTTGATCATGCCCTCGGTGCCGCGTTCGCCAAAACCTCCGGGCACCAGAATGGCGTTAAACCCTGCAAGATGCGGGGTGACGTCTTCGCCTTCAAACAGCTCGCTGTCGATCCATTCGGCCTTAACCTTAACTTTGTTGTGCATACCGCCATGGGTCAGGGCCTCGGCGATGGATTTATAGGCATCGCCAAG
>JALSGU010000185.1 GCA_026982575.1 Paracoccaceae bacterium
TCGATAGTCTCTTTGGTGGCAAAGCAACTGTTGCCTCTATTCCGGGCACAGAATACCCGGCCTTGTTTGATGGAATGCGCGGTGATATCGTCGGAATTCTGTTAGGCTTGGTCTTTATTGCTGTGGCCATTTTCCTGCCAAACAAAATTGCTGGCCAAGGCACTCCGCAGGCTGTACCTGCAGAATAAAAACTATCGGGACCGCATCCCAAGGTGTGCGGTCCCTGATGCTATGTGAATAGCCAAATTATCCAATTTCCTCCGGCACCCGTTAACAAAATTGAACTCCTTGCAAGATAGGCTATGCTAGCCTTTTTCAGGAACGGGTTTTGACCTTAAAAATTTTACCTTTGTGCAGTATCAATCCAGGCGGTCATGGCAAATTGGCACGCCCCCGTTTAGCTAATATGACGCAAGATTTGAACATAGTGAATAAACTGATGGGTATGATCGGATAAATGAAAGACATTAACTCCCATCCCGGCCCGTTAAATGCTTATCGTGATATGCTGCAGAGCGGCGATCTGAACGATGATTCCGGCCAGCGGCTGGCGGTGGAAAAATTGCAGCTGCTGCATAATCGGCTAAAAGATTATGATCCGGTCAGACCCAAGAAAATCGGGCTTGGGATTTTTGGCTGGGGGCGCGAAAATATCGCCCAATCTTCTATTCCCGGGCTTTATTTATATGGCGGGGTCGGGCGCGGTAAATCCATGCTGATGGACCTGTTTTTCGAAAACGCGCCCATAGAACCCAAACGCCGCGTGCATTTTCACGGCTTTATGCAAGAAATCCATGAAGGCATCCATGTGGCGCGCCAGCACGGTATCAAAGACCCGATTGTGCAGGTGGCAGGGCGCATCGCCGATTCGGCGGCTTTGCTGTGTTTTGACGAAATGCAGATCAGCGATATTGCCGATGCCATGATTGTCGGGCGGTTGTTTGAAAAACTGTTTGCGCGGGGGGTGATTATTGTGGCCACGTCTAATCGCCACCCCGATGATCTTTATAAAGACGGGTTAAACCGGCAGCTTTTTGTGCCGTTTATTGAGGGAATAAAGGATAAGCTGGAGGTTTTTCACATTGCAGATGGCGATGATCATCGCCAAAATCGGCTAAGCGGCAAAATCAATTACCACACACCGCTGGGCGAGCTGGCCACGCGCTGCCTTGATAAACGCTGGGATATTCTGGCGGGGGTGCCAGCAAAACCGATGGTATTAAAACTAAAGGGCCGAAATGTGGTTATTCCCGCATTCCATAACGGGGTGGCGCGGGCCAGTTTTGATGATCTGTGCGGTCAACCGCTTGGACCCGGTGATTTTTTGGCGATCGCACAGGCGGTGCGGGTGCTGATATTGGACAACATCCCCATTCTAAAAGCCGAAAACCAGAATGAAGCCAAACGCTTTGTCACCCTGATTGATGCCCTATACGAATCCAATGTTCGGCTGCTGTGTTCAGCTGATGCCGAGCCGGAAAACCTTTATGAAAAAGGCAAAGGCGCGTTTGAATTTGAACGCACGGCGTCACGCTTAAACGAAATGCGCAGCATAAGCTGGGGAAATACTTAAGGTTATTCTTTGTTGTAAAAAACTCGCGGGGTGAATTTTGCTGTAAGCAAAAGAGGGGCGGCAGCCCCCCTTTTTCAAATCAATTTACGTCTCCGGCTGATCATCGCCTTTTGGCAGATTAAACAGGCTGTCCGCATCCACCAGCAGTTCCTTGTCATCGTCATCCACATCGCTCAGGGCAAAATTTTCCAGCCCCGAAACATTTGACGGCAGCGGGCTGGCATCTTCAACTTGCAGGCTTTGTTCGGTTGAAACCAGTTTCATGCGTTCTTCATCCGACATTACACCGCCTTCTTTGGCCTTTTTGGCGGCGGCTTTGGCCACAGCTGTATCCAGCTCTATTTGGCGGGCCATGCCCAGCGCCACGGGATCAATCGGTTGAATGTTGGAAATATTCCAGTGGGTGCGTTCCCGTATCGCGACAATGGTCGGTTTGGTGGTGCCCACCAGTTTGGAAATCTGACCGTCGGTCAGTTCTGGGTGAAATTTCACCAACCATGCAATTGCGGCAGGGCGATCCTGACGTTTTGACAGCGGCGTATAACGCGGACCTTTGCGTTTCTGCTCGCCCTCGGCGGCTGGGTTATACATCAGTTCCAGCTTGGCTTTGGGGTCGGCTTCG
>JALSGU010000186.1 GCA_026982575.1 Paracoccaceae bacterium
GGAAGCTGCCAATGACAAACCTTAAAAAAATCATCATCGACGGCACCGAGCTGGAAGTAGACGGTGCCATGACCATCCTGCAAGCGGCGGAACTCGCGGGGATCGAAATTCCCCGGTTTTGTTATCATGAACGCCTGAGTATTGCCGGCAATTGCCGCATGTGTCTGGTAGAGGTCGTGGGTGGCCCGCCCAAACCCGCCGCAAGTTGCGCGATGCAGGTGCGTGATCTGCGCCCGGGGCCAGAGGGCCAGCCGCCGGTGGTGAAAACCAAATCGCCCATGGTGAAAAAGGCCCGCGAGGGCGTGATGGAATTTTTGTTGCTGAACCATCCGCTGGATTGCCCGATCTGTGATCAAGGCGGCGAATGTGATCTGCAAGATCAGGCCATGGCTTACGGTGTTGATTTTTCACGTTCTCGCGAAGCCAAACGCGCCAGCGATGATTTGCAACTTGGGCCGCTGGTGGCCACTACTATGACACGGTGTATTTCCTGCACCCGCTGTGTGCGGTTCACATCCGAGGTCGCGGGCATCATGACCATGGGCCAAACGGGGCGCGGCGAGGATGCGGAAATTACCACTTATCTGGGCGCGACACTTGATAGCAACCTGCAAGGCAATATCATTGATCTTTGCCCTGTTGGCGCGCTGACCAGCAAACCCTATGCGTTTTCGGCCCGCCCGTGGGAGCTGCGCAAAACCGAAACCATTGATGTGATGGACGCGCTTGGATCAAACATTCGGGTCGATACCAAAGGCCGCGAAGTCATGCGGATATTGCCGCGCAACCATGATGGTGTGAACGAGGAATGGATCTCCGACAAAACCCGTTTCGTGTGGGATGGATTGCGCAGCCAGCGGCTGGATACGCCTTATGTGCGCGTGAACGGCAAGCTGCAAAAAGCATCTTGGGATCAGGCATTCAAAGCCATTGTTGATGCGGTGGACGGCAAAAAAGTCGCCGCTATTGCCGGTGATCTGGCATCCGTGGAATCCATGTATGCCTTAAAATCGCTGATCGGCGGGGCTGGTGGCAATGTGGAATGCCGTGTTGACGGGGCCTATCTGCCGATTGATGATCGCGCCGGATATGTGGGCACTGCCAGCATAGCAGACATTGATACTGCCAAAATGATCCAGCTGATCGGCACTAACCCGCGCCTTGAATCGCCGGTGTTGAATGCGCGTATCCGCAAGGCATGGGCGGCAGGTGCCACGGTTGGTTTGCTGGGGGAACCCGTTGATCTAACCTATGAATATACCCATGTGGGCAATGATCGTGCCGCGTTGGAAAAGCTTTCCAATCAGGATATCGGCGCTGCCAAAGATATGGATACGGTGGTGATCATCGGGCAAGCGGCGCTGATTGGCAAAGACGGCGAAGCGGTGCTGGAGGCTGCGAAAAAACTGGTTGAAAATACCAATTCCAAATTCATGGTGCTGCACACGGCTGCGGCGCGGGTTGGCGGCATGGATATCGGGTTTACCACGGATGGCGGCATGATTAACGCGCTGGACGGGGCCGAGGTGATTTATAATCTTGGTGCTGACGAGCTGGACATCGATGCCGGCCCGTTTGTGATTTATCAGGGAAGCCACGGCGACCGCGGCGCGCATCGTGCCGACGTTATTTTGCCAAGCGCGGCCTATACCGAGGAATCAGGTATTTTTGTCAATACCGAGGGCCGCCCGCAAATGGCCAATCGCGCCGGTTTTGCGCCGGGCGACGCACGCGAGGGCTGGGCGATTATTCGTGCGCTTTCGGCCAAGCTTGGCGCAACATTGCCGTTTGACAGCCTTTCGCAGCTTCGCGGCCAGATTTTCAAGGAATTTCCGCATCTGGCGGCGCTGGATGTTGTGCCCGAAAACCAATGGAAAAAGGCCAAGCCGAAGAAACTGAAGGGTGGCGCATTTAATTGCACGATTTCTGACTATTATTTGACCAATCCGATTGCGCGTGCCTCTAAAACTATGGCAGAACTCAGCCAGTTGAATGAGGCCAGCAAACCGATGGCAGCGGAGTAGAACATGGACTTTATGATCAATACATTCGGGTTCTATTTTGGCACGTTTCTGGTGATACTGGGGCAGGCATTGCTGGTGGTGGTGCTTATTCTGGTGGCCTTGGCGTTCCTGATGTATGCCGACCGTAAAATCTGGGCTGCTGTGCAAATGCGCAAAGGCCCAAA
>JALSGU010000187.1 GCA_026982575.1 Paracoccaceae bacterium
TCGCGGCGGCCTTCCAGCACCATATCTTCCAGATCATCCGGCGTCATGATCCGGCGCATACCGCGCCCGCCGCCACCCCATGAGGCCTTGAGCATAAACGGATAGCCAACCTCAGCCGCCATTTCACGGACCTTGTCCATATCATCGGGCAAAACATCGGTGGCAGGCACCACCGGCACCCCTGCATCCATTGCCACTTGGCGTGCTGATGCCTTGTCGCCCAGCATGCGCATGGTTGCGGCTTTTGGGCCGATAAACGTAATGCCGTTGGCATCACAAGCATCAACAAAATCGGGGTTTTCCGACAACAACCCGTAACCGGGATGGATAGCATCGGCCCCGCATTCCAGCGCCACGCGGATAATCTCGTCAATGCTTAGATACGCCGCCACCGGCCCCATGCCTTTGCCGATCTGATAAGCCTCGTCGGATTTGAACCGGTGCAGGCCCAGCTTGTCTTCCTCGGCGTAAACCGCCACGGTGCGTTTGCCCATTTCATTGGCGGCACGCATGATACGAATGGCGATTTCACCGCGATTGGCGATCAGGATTTTGGAGAAATTTTTCATAATAAACCTCGGGCAAACTAGATCAGTTATCGTTACCCTCGGAAATTTTACGCTGCAATGCAACATAAAACCGCATCAACGGCCAAACCGGCATATCGGTGCCGAGCAAACAAGCAAGAACATTTGCGGAACAAGGCTCTTTTATATTCCGGCGAACTAGTTTAGATTTCCGTTTATGAATGATTGGAACCAAACTGAATCGGATGCTTTCAACGCCGCTGTGCCGCTGTCGCAACAGGCGATGGCGACCAGCCCTATGGATTATCTTGACGGGTTAAACCCCGCACAGCGCGATGCGGTTAAAACACTGCAAGGGCCGGTTTTGATGTTGGCAGGGGCTGGCACCGGTAAAACCAAGGCGTTAACCGCGCGCATCGCGCATTTGCTTGCTACCCGCAGCGCGCGGCCCAATGAGATTCTGGCAGTGACCTTTACCAACAAAGCCGCGCGTGAAATGAAAACCCGTGTTGGTGCCAATATCGGCCAAATGGTTGAAGGCGTGCCGTGGATGGGCACGTTTCATTCCATTTGCGTAAAACTTCTGCGCCGCCATGCGGAATTGGTCGGGCTGAAAAGCAATTTTACGATTCTGGACAAAGACGACCAGTTGCGGTTGCTTAAACAGCTGGTGCGCGCGCAAAACATTGATGAAAAACGCTGGCCCCCGCGCATGCTGGCGGGGCTGATTGACCAATGGAAAAATCGCGGCTGGGTGCCATCCAAAGTTCCCACGGCCCATGCCTCCGAATATAACAATCGCGGCACGGAAATATATGCGGCCTATCAGGCCCGCCTCACCACCTTGAATGCGGTCGATTTTGGCGATTTGCTGTTGCACATGGTGCAGATATTTCAAAACCACGCGGATGTTCTGGAAAAATACCAGCGCTGGTTCAAATATATATTGGTCGACGAATACCAAGATACCAATGTCGCCCAATACCTGTGGCTGCGCCTGCTGGCAGCCGGGCATAAAAACATTTGTTGCGTGGGTGATGATGACCAATCAATTTACGGGTGGCGCGGCGCCGAGGTGGGTAATATTCTGCGTTTTGAGCAGGATTTTCCGGGCGCAAAAGTAATTAAGCTGGAACAGAATTACCGCTCCACCCCGCATATTCTGGGGGCCGCGGCAGGGGTAATCAGCAGCAATTCAAACCGGCTTGGCAAAACCCTGTGGACCGCCGAAACCGAGGGTGAAAAAGTTCGCCTGAAGGGGGTTATGGATGGCGAGGAAGAAGCCCGCTGGATTAGCGAGGAAATCGAGGCATATCAATCGGGCACCCGCCAGCTTGCCCCGATTAACCTGAATAATCAGGCCATCCTTGTGCGCGCGTCATACCAGATGCGCGCATTCGAGGACCGGTTTCTTAACATCGGCCTGCCTTACCGTGTGATCGGCGGGCCACGGTTTTATGAGCGTATGGAAATCCGCGACGCGATGGCCTATTTTCGGGTGGTTGTCAGCCCTGATGACAGTTTGGCGTTTGAACGTATTGTCAACACGCCCAAACGCTCGCTTGGTGAAAAGGCGTTGCAAACCATCCATCTTGTGGCGCGCAATAACGGGGTTTCCATGCTGGAAGGCGCGCGCATCGCGGTGGGTGAAAAACACCTGCCGGCGCGGGCTTGTAAAACATTGGGGGCGCTGGTGGCAGGGTTTGACCGTTGGTCAGCGCAGATGCATGGCGATGAATTAACCCATATCGAGCTGGCCGAAATAATACTGGACGAATCCGGTTATACCGACCACTGGAAAAACGACAAATCCATCGAGGCAGCGGGAAGGCTGGAAAACCTCAAGGAACTGGTGAAGTCGCTCGATCAATTTGAAAACCTGCAAGGGTTTCTGGAACATATCAGCCTGATCATGGAGAACGAACAGGATGATGCCACCGAAAAAGTCAGCATCATGACCCTGCACGCCGCCAAGGGGCTTGAATTTCCTTGCGTGTTTTTGCCGGGATGGGAGGACGGGCTGTTTCCCAGCCAGCGCTCCATGGATGAAAGCGGCCAGAAAGGTGTCGAGGAAGAACGGCGGCTGGCCTATGTGGGCATCACGCGGGCCGAGGAAATCTGCACCATCAGCTTTGCATCCAACCGTATGGTTTATGGCAAATGGCAAACCAGCCTGCCCTCGCGGTTTATTGATGAATTACCCCCCGAACATGTGGATGTGCTAACCTCGCCCGGGTTGCAAGGCGGGGCTTATGGCGCGGCGGCTTCGCCGTTGCAACAACGGGTGGCCAATGCCGATGTATATAATTCGCCGGGCTGGAAACGCATGGCAGCCAACAGTATCCGCCCCAATCGCAGCCCTGCGGCTGGGGCTGTGATTGATGCAACAGCCACCCCCGCACATAATCTGGGCGACCGCGTTTTTCATCAAAAGTTCGGCTATGGCCTCATTACCGAGGTTGAACAAAACAAGCTGACCATTGATTTTGAAAAAGCCGGTATCAAGAACGTGCTGGCAGATTATGTCACCCGACCGGACGAAGTGCCGTTTTAAGCTGGAAAAATCTGCTGCCGCCCTATTCACACGGGATTACCGCATGGATGTGCTATATAATTGGTCTGGTTGGCAAAATAAATCCCTGAGCTGCGCGCTTTGGGCTTGATTGAATAGTAATATACGCTAGTAAAAGAGAACAATTTGCGCATTTTTCCGCAAAATACATATTTGTCAACCACCCGCCTGGGAGAACCCGATGCGCAGAATACCCTTTCTTTATTTGCTGGCCTTAAGTATTTTTGCCCCGGCTGGACTTGTAGCGCAAACAACAGAAAATGAACCTCCCAAAGTTGCTTTCCTCTATATTTCACCTGCGGATGACCCCACCGGCTGGACCCGGCAACACGAACGTGGACGCCGCTCGGCCTCCGCGTATTTTGTCCGCAAGGCACAGCTTGATGGCTTTGACAATATTCCCGACAGCGAAACCGCGCTGCCCTTGATGCGCCAATTGGTTGAAGACGGATATGACATGTTCTTCCTTACCTCTGTGCTTTACCAAAGCGCGGCCATCAACCTGTCATTTGAATACCCGGATGTAAAAATCGAAGTCGCCACCGGTTATGTGCGCACCGATAATCTGGCTACTTATTCCGCCCGTTTCTATGAGGGGCGGGTTGTGCATGGCGTGATTGCCGGCAGCATGACCAAAACCAATAAAATTGGGTATATTGCCTCACTGCCCACCCCCGAAGTGTTGCGTGGTATCAATGCGGCATTTTTGGCGGCACGTTCGGTAAACCCCGATGTTGAATTCGAAATCATCTGGGTTAACAGCTATTACAACCCCGACCTTGAGGAGCGGGCTGCGCGGAGCCTGGTCGCCAGCGGCGCTGACATTCTGATGCAGCACACCTATACCCCCCGCCCGATGCAAGTGGCCGAGGAGTTGGGCGTATTTGCATTTGGATGGTCTTCGGAAATGCGCGAATTTGGTCCGAATGCCAGCCTGACATCAACCATTGACCATTGGGGGCCTTATTACATCAAGCGCATCCGGGCATTGATTGATGGCGAATGGGAAAACAGCGACGTGGTCAATAGCATGGGCAGCAACACCCAGATCATCGGCCGCCTGTCAGATGAAATTCCCAACCGGGTTACCTTGCTGGCGCTGGATACAATTGCCAGACTCCGCAGTGGCGAAATCCACGCCTTTTCCGGCCCGATCCGCCGCCAGAACGGCGATGGCTGGCTAGCTGCGGGAGAGGTCGCCTCGGAAGCAGACTTGCTGTTGATGGACTTCTTTGTAGAAGGCGTAACAGCACTAATTCCAGAGTATCAATAAAATGCGGCATTACTAACAAAACACTAAAATATCGGTGGAATTGGTTGCAAGAAGGTAAAAGGCATGTCAATGTGACGCTGTAAGCGCCGTAATTTTAACAGTATTTCGGAACATGCGGCGTAAAAAACCATTCCACCTGGAGTTGGAGTTATAGATGAATTCATTAAATAAACTATTTGTTGCCTTGGCTTTTGCTGCCCCTGCAACAGTCGCCGGCGCGCAAGACATCCCAAAAATTGCATTTGTGTATATTTCACCGGCAGATGACGACGTAGGCTGGACCCACGAGCATGAACGCGGCCGGCTTGCAGCTGTTGCCGCTTATGGCAATCGCGCACAGATCGACTATTTCGAGAATGTTGCCGAAGGCGATGACGGACTTCCGGCATTGCGCGAAATTGCCGAAGATGGGTATGATCTGATATTCACCACCTCTTTTGGCTATATGGGCCCTTCTTTGAATATTGCTTACGAGTATCCCGATATTCGCATTGAGCATGCAACGGGATTTGTTCGGACCACCAATATTTCAACCTATAACGCCCGCTTTTACGAGGGGCGGGTCTCGCAGGGTATTATTGCCGGCAATATGACTGAAACAAATAAAATCGGGTATATTGCTTCTTTCCCGATCCCCGAGGTTATTCGCGGCATTAATGCGACATTTCTTGCCGCACGCTCGGTTAACCCCGATGTTGAATTTGAAATTATCTGGGTGTATTCATGGTATAGCCCCCCTGAAGAAGAGGCCGCGGCCCGGCAGCTGGCCGCTAATGGTGCCGATATTCTTATTCAGCATACAGACACGCCCGAAGCCATGAAAGTGGCCGAGGAGTTGGGGATTTATGCATTTGGGCAGGCGTCCGATATGTCCGCTTACGGGCCTAATGCCAGTCTCTCGGCATCTATCAATCACTGGGGGCCATATTATGTGTCGCGCATCGGCGCCTTTTTGGATGGCAATTGGGAAAGTGCCGATACCTGGGGTGGATTATCAGCAGAAATGCTGGAAATTGGCCCGTTTTCAGACAATATTCCGGAAAGTGTGCAAGACCAGGCCTCGGATGCTATTATCCGTATCCGCTCGGGACGCTTGCATCCATTTACGGGCCCGATCCGCCGCCAAGATGGTTCTGGCTGGTTGGCAGCCGGCGAGACCGCTGCCGATTCCGATTTGTTAACAATGGGGTTCTTTGTTGAAGGCATCACGGGAGTAATTCCATGATGACCCTCGCCTGCACCGCCTTTCACCGAGAAATATGAGATGAGTATGAAACAGTTTTTTAAAGCACTCACAGTTGCATCCACCCTTTTCGGGTTGAGCTCTGCCGCCAATGCCCAGGACAACACGGTTGTTCTGAAATCCTTTGACCAAAATTTTGAGGTGACCGGTGAATTGCTCGGATTTGATGATGAATTCTTCAATGTTCGAACCGCAATCGGAGATCTGAACGTTGGGCGCGAATTTGTGGAATGTTCGGGTGCGGCTTGTCCGGGCGCCGCGGAAGCGCCTGCCGAAGATGACGGCATAATAACGTTGGCCGCTGGCGACGGTACCGAATTCACTGGAACCCTGCTGAACTTTGACGGCGTCAACTACACATTGCAGACCTCCATTGGCGTTTTGACCATTCGAGGCGAGTTTGTGGAATGTTCGGGTGCGGCTTGCCCGGGAAATAGCGGCGAAGCGCAAAATAATTCGGTAAAGCTGGTTTCCGGTGACGGCACAGCTTTCGAGGGTGAACTGGTTGATTTTGACGGCACCAACTATCTTCTCCAAACCACATTGGGCCTTTTGACCATTCGTGGAGAATTTGTACAATGTGAAGGTGAAGCATGCCCGGATACAGGGCCACAGGTCGCCAAATTCCTGATTGCCTCGCCAGCGGGTGTCGGCGAAGCCTTTATCGGTGAAGCCTTAAGCCGGTTTGCTGACGAAAAATCCCAAAGCCTGTCGCGTTCGATCTCTGACGATGGTGACCAGATCAGCTATCTGATCGGTGACCGGTCCGGTAATCTGATTGCGGATATCACCGTTGCTCCGGCAGATGATATTGCTTCAATCGAAGCCTTGTTTTCAGGCGAAGCTGCTTATGCGCTTACCCGTGAAACTTTTTCGGCTGAAGACATTGCAAGGGTAACCAACATGGCTGTAACCGATGTTTCCTTGCTTTTGAATACGCAAACCATCGCGCTTGATGCCTTGACCCCGTTTATCCACAACACCAATCCGGTGCGCTCTATTTCAATCGACCAAATGGCCGATATTCTTTCGGGCCGGATATCCAACTGGGCGTCGGTTGGTGGCCTGAATGCGCCCATAAATGTTCATTTCATGGATAGCACCAGCAATCTAAGCGCCGTTGTTCAACGCAGAATTTTGGCGCCGCGCGGGCTTTCATATTCTAGCAACCTTATCCTCCACGATAGCCTTGAAGAGCTTAACCAGGCAGTTTCAGAGGATGAGAACGGGTTCAAAGTGTCCTATCGTTCAGACAGCGCAGAACACCGTATCGCAGCCAGTGCAATACGCACCCAGTTTGATACTGAAGGCGAAGCAATGCCTAACGCAGCTGCACTTGGCACCAGCATTCCCAGCACCCGGGATGTCTGCAATATTTTCTCGACACCCGATGCGTTTTCCTTGCAAACCGAAGAATACCCCCTGACCATGCGTTGGAACCTGTATTCGCTTAAACGCCACGAAAGCCCTGATTACGCCAACCGGTTTGCCGATTACCTGCAATCTGATCAAGGTCAGGCCGCGGCTGAATCCGCTGGTTTGGTAAGCTTGGCCATCACCCAAAGACCAATACGTGAACAAGGTGAACGCCTGCTATCGGCAATGCTGGCCGAAACTGTCAGCAATGCGGGCATCCGCACATACCAGAAATATCTGGGCGAAGTTTCAACCGGATACCGCCTGTCAGCCACCATGCGGTTCCTGACCGGAACGGTCCAGCTTGATGCACGCTCCTTGCGCGATTGGGAACGGGTCTCCAAACTGATCTCCAGCGGTATGATGGATGGCAATAACCTGATCCTGGCAGGGTTCAGCGACTCGGTCGGTAGCTTCCCCGCCAACGTAAACCTGTCGCGGTCTCGTGCTGAATACGTTAAATCGGTGATTTTGCAGGAAAATGTGGGCATTTTATTCCCCGAAGACGTGCTGACTTTCGGGTTTGGTCCGGTTGCGCCGGTTGGTTGTAACGCCACAATTGACGGGCGTTCATTGAACCGCCGCGTCGAGGTCTGGATCCGCGGCGATAACGAGGTTCCGCTTCGTTAAAGCAAACCAACACTTGAAAATGAAAACGGCGCCGTGGTCAGGGAGGAGAGACCACGGCGCCGTTTTTGTAACCGAATACGAGGGAGGATCGTTTCGGTATCTGGGTTATTTTTTGTAAACAGAGTTCTGTGCAACCTCGAACAGGTTCGAGCGGCTAAGGCCAAGATCGCTTAGTTCGCGATCAGACAAGGCCCGCAATTCGGAAAGTGTTTTGCGAAACATGCGCTGGTCACGCCGCGCTTGTTTAATGCTGGAAATCGCTGCCGATACGCGATCAAAAAATGATGCGGGCGCCGATTGATGTGATGTAATAAATGCCATTTGGCGTTTCCTTCTATCTATATTTTTCTTCTCTGCCCTCAACATAAGCCGATTGTGCAGCGCAACAATGTCCAATTTGTCCGTTGCGCCATGCGTTTTTTGCATGGCTTGAATTTGCCGGTGGTATTTTGGTTTTTTCAGGAATAGGTCTGGTTGAATGAACATCTCTGCCCTGAAATTCCCGCAGTTCCGCCGATATCTGATCGCGAATATCATTTCGCTGAACGGGTTATGGGTGCAGCGCATCACCATTGGCTGGATCGCATGGGAATTAACCGGATCGGCCAGTTTTGTCGGATTTATCGCGTTTTTATCCTATATTCCCACCATGCTGACAGGGCCGGTTTTCGGGGTTCTGGTTGACCGGATAAACCTGCGCCACGCAGCAATGGCAACCCAGACCCTGTTTTTCCTGATTGCATTTTCTGCTTACCTTTTACAAAATCTTGGCCTGTTAACCCCTGTGTCACTGTCGATTATCGCCATCATAATCGGCATTGTAACCTCGGCCCAGCACCCTATTCGCATGGCATTTACCCCGCGTCTTGTGCCCAAGGAACATGTGGGGTCGGTGATTGTGCTGATCGCATTGAATTTTAATCTGGCGCGGGTGCTTGGCCCCGCGATTGGCGGGGTGATCATTGCCAGATCAGGCGTGGAACTGGCCTTGTTGGTTGCAGCACTGGCCTATTTGCCTGCCATTTTAACCATCGCCACCCTGAAACACCGCCGCCGCAATCGCCCCGATACCAAAACCAGCATCCTGTCGGATTTTATTGACGGGCTGAAATTTATCAAGGCATCATCGTTTATCACCAATGCCATGATCATCACCGGATTGTTTTCGCTAACCGCGCGCGGCGCGTTGGAAATATTGCCCACCATTGCCGATGGCGGTTTTGGCAAGGGCGCAACCGGGCTTGGTATTTTAACCGCCGCCGCCGGGGTTGGCGCGCTGAGCGCCGCATTGTTGCAATCTTTTGCCAAATCACCTGAATCTGGCAAACTGCCCGCATCGGCATTGGCGGCAGCAATTCTGGGGCCGGTATTTGTGTTGTTTCTGGGCGCGACAAATATCTGGCCCTTGGCAATTGCATCGGTTGCCGGGCTTGGTTTTTTTGGCACAATGGTCGGCATTTCCATGCAAACCGGCATTCAGATGCAGCTGGATGACAGCATCCGCGGCCGCGTCATGAGCCTGTGGGCGATGATCGCATTAGGGGCCACCGCCACCGGTTCTATTGCCATTGGCGCATTGATTGATCTGGTCGGGCTGGAATTAACGCTGCAAAGCATCGGCGGCACAAGTGCCTTGCTGATCGGCTGGCAAATCTGGCGCGGTCAGGGCATTGGCGCAAAATAATTGCACACCGCCAATTCTGAAACCGGCAATTGCCTGTTGCCCCGCATCCGAAACAAGCCAGTTCCCCAGCTCCAGCGCCTCGGCTGATTTTATATGGGGGAACCGCACAGGGTTAACCCGCACATAACCATAAGGGTTGATCATCTCAACTCCGCCTTCAAACAGCAACACCAGATCACTGCGGTTTTGAAATGACAACCATGTGCCGCGATCCGCCAGAATATACGCCCCCATGCCACTGGCCAGATTAAGCGCAACCCCCATGCCGGATCCGACCTCCAGATACCCGTCATAATCGGGCATTAACCCTGCCTCTTGCCAGATTTGCAGCTCGCGCAGATGGGTGCCGCTATTGTCACCGCGCGAGATAAACCGGGCCTGACTGCTGGAAATATTGGCAAACGCCTGCG
Organism: Paracoccaceae bacterium; assembly: GCA_026982575.1. Lineage (GTDB taxonomy): Bacteria > Pseudomonadota > Alphaproteobacteria > Rhodobacterales > Rhodobacteraceae > UBA3077. Next base: position 9,756 of record JALSGU010000187.1, read on the forward strand.
GGGCTGTTTTGACATCTGAAATCCCCGCCGGATCGGATTTTGGGCCAATAATGACAAAATCGTTAAACATAACATCCACGCGATCAATGCCATACCCGTCCGCAACAAAGGCATCTTCTGATGGGCGATGATGCACCAGAATTGCATCCGCATCGCCGTTCTGCGCAATTCGCATTGCCTGCCCCGTGCCGACCGCCACCACAAATACCTGAATGCCGGTATCGGCTTTGAATATAGGTAAAATCGCATCCAGCAGGCCGGAATTTTGGGTTGAAGTGGTTGATGCCAGCACCATGGAACGTTCCTGCGCCCCTGCAGCCGTGGCCATAAACAACAAAGCCAGCAAAAACTTCATATCCGCCCGTCCAGATAATCAGCCACCTGCCCCGTATGGGTTTGGGTGAAAAATGTATCGGCATCGGAATTTGCCGCCAGTTTCCCGTTTGCAAAAACCAGCACATGATGGGCCAGACGGCGGGCTTGGGGCAGGTTATGGGTGGCAATAATCACCCCTGATTTGGTGGCAATATCGTGTAGCATGCTTTCCAGCGCATGGGTTGAACCCGGGTCAAGATTGGCGGCAGGTTCATCCAGCAATATCACCTTTGGCCGTGTTACCCATGCCCGCGCCAGCGCCATGCGCTGTTTTTCACCCCCTGACAGTGAGGCCGCCGGTTGGGCGGCCTGATCCGTTAGCCGTGCAAATGTCAGCGCCTGCGCTACCCGCTCCATCCGTTCGGATTTCGGCAGTTTCTGCGCCAGCAGCGGGAACGCCACATTGGCCCAGACCGACCGGCGCATTACCGCCGCGGTCTGGAACATAAAACTGCGGTCATTACGGGTAGAAACCGCAGAAACCCCGTTCCAGTCAACCCGGCCTTTATCGGGCGCAAACATCCCGTGGCACAGGTTCAAAAACACGCTTTTGCCCGCGCCATTGGGACCAAGCAAACAGGTGATACCCGTGGTTTGCAATTCAATATCCAGCGGTCCCAGAATTTCCTTGCCATTGCGAAACACGGACACATTTTCAAAAGCTAACCGGTTCATTCCCGCACCTCCTGAAACCGCAGGCCAATACGCGAAATGCTGTAAATCAGGGCGTTCATCACCAAAGCCAGCACAATTAAAACAATGCCCAGCGCCATGGCCAGTTCCAGATTACCCTTGGAGGTCTCAAGCGCAATTGTGGTCGTCATCACCCGGGTCAGCCCGTCAATATTACCCCCGACAATCAACACCGCGCCCACCTCGGCCACCGCGCGGCCAAACCCTGCCAATAATGCGGTTACCACGCCAAACCGTGCATCCCAAAGCACGGTGCGCAGCACCAGCAAAGGGCTGGCATTTAGCGAGATCAATAATCCGCGATATTCGCGAAAAACCGGCTTTACCGCTTCGCGGGTCAGGGCAACAATGATGGGGAAAATAAGTGCTGTCTGGGCAATGATCATGGCTTTGGGGGTGAATAAAATGCCCCAGCTTCCCAGCGGCCCCGAACGCGATAGCAACAAATATACCGACAGGCCAACCACCACCGGCGGCAAGGCCATCAGGCTGTTGAAAATCACAATCAGAACCTGCCGCCCGGGGAAAGACCATATCGCCAGCGCTGCGCCCACCGGCGCGCCCAGAATTAATGCGAACAACACCGCAAGCCCGCTCACCTTTAGCGACAGCGCAATGATCGCCATTAAATCCGCATCCATGCCGATCAGCAAATGCCATGCTGCGCTTAGTATATCCAAGGCGGATTCCTTTTTTGTTTTGCCAGAAACTAACCCTAGATTCAGGCAAATAACAGCGCAATTGCCAAAATCAAAAGAATACCGTTGAATCTTTGGTTCGTATGCGGTGAAATGCGCGCGGGAATCAACATATTGGATTCTGGCAACTGGGAGACTAAAAATGAAAAAACTACTTTTGGCAACAACCGCCGCAACCATGCTGGCGACCTCCGCCTTTGCAGGCGGACATGAAATTAAAATCGGCGTGATCCTCGGCTTTACCGGCCCGATCGAATCGCTGACCCCTGACATGGCTGCAGGCGCAGAACTGGCCATGGACGAAGTTAATGTCGCCGGCACCCTGTTGGGTGGTGGCAAAACGCTGGTTTCGGTTCGCGCTGACTCCACTTGCATCGACTCCGCTGCGGCAACTGCTGCTGCCGAAGCGCTGGTATCTGGCGATAATGTCGCCGCCATTGTTGGTGCTGACTGTTCCGGTGTAACAACCGCGATTGCAAATAACGTAACCGTGCCAAACGGTGTTGTGATGATTTCGCCATCCGCGACATCGCCTGCCCTTTCATCCATTGACGACAATGACCTGTTTTTCCGCACATCGCCATCCGATGCGCGCCAAGGTCAGGTTCTGTCTGATGTATTGATGGATCTGGGCGTTATGAGCATTGCTGTGACATACACCAACAATGATTATGGCAAAGGTTTGGCTGACGCATTCCAAGGCTCTTACGAGGCTGCTGGCGGCACCGTAACCATTTCGGCTGCACATGAAGACGGCAAAGGCGACTATTCCGCAGAAGTCGGCGCATTGGCCGCTGCTGGCGGTGAAATGCTGGCGGTGTTCGGTTATGCTGACCAAGGTGGTGCAGGCATCATCCAGGGTTCGCTTGATTCTGGCGCATTTGACACGTTTGTGATGGGTGACGGCATGAAATCCCAGGCCTTGATCGACAATATCGGTGATGATCTGAACGGTTCCATCGGCACCCAGCCCGGTTCGGCTGGTGACGGCGCCAAAACACTGGCAGCAATGCTGGAAGGTATTGCAGGCACACCGGATGGTTCGTTCACCGCTGAAAGCTATGACGCGGCGGCACTTATCGCATTGGCCATTCAGGCTGGTGGTTCGGCTGACCGTGCATCCATTGCGGCAAATGTTCTGAACGTTGCCAATGCTCCGGGCGAGCAAATCTTCCCGGGTGAGCTGGCAAAAGCGCTGCAAATCCTGGCTGATGGTGGCGAAGTTGATTACCAAGGTGCCTCCGATGTTGAGCTGATTGGACCGGGCGAAGCTGCTGGTTCCTATCAGGAATATGTGGTTGAAGACGGCGCGTTCAAAGTGCTGCGCATCCGCTAATCGCTTGAATTGAAAATTGAACAGCCCGGCTTTTGTCGGGCTGTTTTTTGTAAACAGGGGCAATAATATGATACGGGTTGAAAACCTGCACATGCATTTTGGCGGAATTCGGGCGGTTAACGGAACCAGCCTGGAAATAGTCGAAGGATCAATCACCGGATTGATCGGCCCGAACGGCGCCGGCAAAACCACCTTATTTAATGTCATCGCGGGCCATTATACCCCCACATCGGGGCGCGTATTGCTGGACGGCGAAGACATTTCGGGCCTGCAACCCCATGATCTGTTTGCCAAGGGCCTGTTGCGAACCTTCCAGATCGCCCATGAATTCTCCACCCTTACCGTGCGCGACAATCTGATGATGGTGCCCGGCAACCAATCCGGCGAAAGCCTGATGGATGCGTGGTTCAAGCCCGCCAAAGTGCGGGCCGAGGAAAAAGCCATCCGCGAAAAAGCCGATGAAGTAATCGAGTTTCTGGAAATCAGCCATGTGGCGGATGAGCTGGCCGGAAACCTGTCCGGTGGTCAGAAAAAGCTGCTGGAACTGGGGCGCACCATGATGGTTGACGCCAAAATCGTTTTTCTGGACGAGGTAGGCGCGGGCGTAAACCGCACCCTGCTCAATACCATTGGCGATGCGATTTTACGCCTGAACCAGGAACGTGGCTATACATTCTGCATGATCGAACACGACATGGATTTTATCAGCCGCCTTTGCGATCCGGTGATCTGCATGGCCGAGGGCAAAGTGCTGGTTGAAGGCACGATCGACGAAGTGAAATCAAACGAACAGGTGATCGAGGCTTATCTTGGCACAGGTTTGAAAAATAAACCGGAGGAAAAAGTCACATGAGAAATTTACACCGAACATTATTTATGGTTTTCCTGTTGGGGTTTGGGCAAACAGCCCTCGCGCAGGCAGTTGTTGGCCGCGCGGCTGTTGATGGCCAGATTGTTGTTCTATATGATGACAAAACCTGGGGCTATGAAACCGAAAGTGCCGGTAATGATTGCGACCAGTTCCACGCTGTATTATCCTTTTGTGACCCGGATAATATCTGGCAAACTGCTAGAAAATCCTCTCCGGATGTGGTGGGTGCGTATAAATACGATGATCGCCACTATAGCCAGTTTATCATCGAAGGTATTGGCCGCAACGATGGGCTCACAGAGGAATCTTTGCGCGAAATTATTATTAAAAACGCCGCAATAGCAGCGGGTATTCCTGAAACTTCGATTGCAATTTTAAGCATCACAGACGCTGAAATATCCGGATACAAAGGCGAAACAGTGGTCTATGAATTTAGCATTAGCAACTTGAATGCGGTATTTGCAAACACCCTGATCCTTGAAGATGATTTCATCATTCAAGCAATGACCTATGTGATTGGCACAGGGTATTCTGACAAACATCAGGAACTACAAGCCTATTTAATTGAAAATACCGGAATCGAGCTTCCTGAATGAAAGATGATAAATGAGCTATCTAATCGGCGACAGCATGACCGGCGGCTATGGCAAAGGTGCGGATATTCTGCATGATTGCACCATTGCCGTGGAAAAAGGCGAAATCGCGGTAATTGTCGGCCCCAACGGCGCCGGCAAATCCACCGCCATGAAAGCCGTTTTCGGCATGCTGGACATCCACAAAGGTCAGGTGCGGCTGGATGGAAAAGATATTACCAATATGTCTCCGCAAGACCGTGTTAAGGCGGGCATGGGGTTTGTGCCCCAGACCAGCAATGTATTTACCGGCATGACCGTGCAGGAAAATCTGGAAATGGGGGCCTATATTCGCGATGATGATTTTGCCGGCACCATGGAACAGGTGTTTGATCTTTTCCCGATTC
>JALSGU010000188.1 GCA_026982575.1 Paracoccaceae bacterium
CCCCGCCCTCGGCTTTGATGGCGCGGATGGCGGCATTCAATGCCTCGGCACCATGGCTGTCCAAGTTGGAATTGGGTTCATCCAGCACCAGCAAAACCGGATCGCCAAACATGGCGCGCGCCAGCCCGATACGTTGTTTTTGCCCACCCGAAAGACGCCCGCCAGCGGCACTGATTTGGGTGTCATAGCCATCGGGCAACTTCAGAATCATTTCATGGGCGTCGGCTTTTTTGGCGGCAGCCACCACTTTTTCAGCATCGGGGTTTGGGTCAAGCCGGGCAATGTTTTCGGCGATACTGCCTTCAAACAAGGTTACATCTTGGGGCAAATACCCGATATATTGGCCAAGACTGTTCTGGTCATAATTATCCAGCGCTGCGCCATCCAGCCGGACCTTGCCCGAAACCGGATGCCAAATGCCGGTCAGCACCCGCGCCAAGGTCGATTTTCCCGAAGCACTTTCGCCAATCACCCCCAAAGCCTGCCCGGGTTCCACCCGAAATGAAATCACCCGCAAGGTGGCGACTTTTTCACCGGGGGGGCAAAACCGTTACCTGTGATAATTCCAGATAGGCCTTTGGCGCTGGCAATTCCGTGCGCGGGGCCTCAGGGGGGGTGCTGCCCAGCAGCATTGCCAGATTTTTGCGGCCTTGGCGGGCGCGCAGCACCAGCCCCCATTGAGCAATTGCCTGTTCCACAGGGGCCAAGGCGCGGCCCAGCAAAATTGATCCGGCTATCATGGCACCAGCGGTCAATTCATTTTGCAACACCAGCCACGCGCCCAGCGCCAGCATCGCGCTTTGTAAAAAGAACCGCAGGGTTTTGGACATTGTGGTGAATATACCGGTGCGGTCCGAGGCCAGAATTTGGGCATCCAGCGCGTCGGTTCTGCTGGCATTCCAGCGGTTCAGGGCTTTGTCATTCATGCCAAGGCCGCGGATCACCTCGGCTTGTGCGCGCAGGGCCTCGGCGGTGTTATCTGCTTTGGTGCTGGTATGTGCGGCGCGGCCCACTGGCTGGCGGGTCAGTTTCTGGTTTAGCAAGGTAATGATGATCAGGGTTGCGCCGCCGCCAACCGCCAACACCCCCAGCAAGGGGTGGAAAATAAAGATCGCCCCTAGAAAAATCGGGGTCCATGGCAGATCAAAAAACGAAAACAACGCCGGAGAGCTGAGCAACCGCTGGATGGCGTCAAGATCCTGCAACCCTGTTGCGGGTTTTGATCGGGCATCAGCGCTGATGGCCTGACGCATGGTAATATCAAAAACCCGCGCGTCCAGATCGGATTGAAACCCCGCGCCCAACCTTGCGGCAATGCGCCCGCGCGCATAATCCAGCACCCCCATGATCAGATACAGCATCGCCACCAGAATGGTTAACGCCACCAGGGTTTCAACCGAGCGGCTGCCCAGCACCCGATCATAGATTTGCAGCATAAACAGGGGGCCGGTCAGCATCAAAAGGTTTACAAACACACTGAACAGCCCGATCGAAAAGATCGAAGCGGCCCATTTTTTCAAAAGCGCCGACATTTCTGCTTTGCCGTGTCGGGCTATGTTTTGCTGGTCCATCGGTTTTGCTTTCGACAATATTAATCATGTCTGTTACTTTAGCCTGTATACCGACATTGGGCGCGAGACTACATATTTATTATGCCCGTAACTATATGATTAAGACATTAAATATAAGGCTGATTAGGTGAACATAATTTCCAGAACATTTTTGCGGTTGCCCGTGGTTTTGCTGGCGGGCTTTTTGGCGGGTTGCGCTGCAAATACACCCACGCAAGAAGACCACATATATGACCCTTTTGAGGCCACAAATCGCGAGATCCATGATTTTAACAAAGCGGTTGATCAGGCGCTGCTGGCGCCCTTATCGGGGATTTACGGCGCAATTATCCCCGAAGAATTCCAATACTTTCTGGGCAATGCCGTGACCAATCTTGGCCAGCCCAATGCCTTTGTTAACCATGTTTTACAAGGCGATGGCGATGCGGCGGGCGACACATTGGTGCGTTTTGTGCTGAATTCCACCATTGGTCTGGCGGGTATGTTTGACCCCGCGGCTGAAATCGGGGTTTTTGACCAGCCAACCGATTTTGGCGAAACTCTGGCCGTGTGGGGGGTGGGCGAAGGTGCCTATATCGAACTGCCCTTGCTTGGCTCTAGCACGGTGCGCGATACCATCGGTATGATGGTTGATTTTGGCATTGATCCACTGAAATACGCGCTTTCGGATGAACAGGCATCTTATTTATTTACCGCAAGGGTGCTGAATCTGCTGGGCAAACGTCACGAATATGATGATCTGATCCGGGCGTTGCTTTACGAATCAGCTGACAGTTATACTGCGCAACGGCTTTCCTATTTGCAAAACAAACGTCATGCTTTGGCTGGCGAAACGACGATTGATGATCTGGAGGACCCCTATGCCCTTGAATAAAATTACCCGCAGAACCGCGCTGCTTGGTGCGGCCGCCCTGGCGGTGCCTATGCCCGCCTTTGCGTTAACCGAACCGCAAGCGCGCAGATATGTGCAAAATATTATTGATGATTTTCTGGAGACCATCAATTCCAACGCATCCGATGCAGATATTCTGTTGCGGTTCCGGCAGGTGTTTTCTTCTTATGCAGATTTCCCGACCATTGCCCGGCTGGTGCTTGGCGCGCCGTGGCGCACGCTTTCTGCCAACCAAAAAACCGCATTTTCTGAAGCCTTTGCCGATTACCTTTCCGATAAATACGGCCAGCGGTTTCGGGCCTATCGCGGGGCGACCATCACCATTACCCGTTCAGTGGATGCGGGGCGCAAGGGCATTCTGGTTTATTCCAGCGTGGCGCGGGTTGGTCAGGCTCCCTTTGATCTGGATTGGCAGGTTTCCGATGGATCGGGCCAGACCAAAATGCTGGACATGATCATCGAGGGCATTTCGCTAATATCATCCGAGCGCGAAGAAATCCGCGCGCGCCTTTCCGGCAATCGCGGTAATATCGACAGATTGATCGCTGATCTGCGCGGTTAGTTCGACCGCCCGTTCAGCAACAGGTCCAATATGCTTTGGCTTCTGCGTTCCTGTTCTATCGGCGTATCCACCTGTTCAATCGGGCGGGGTTCCGGCGGGATAATCATTGGCAGCGGGCGCGGGGCGCGGTCTTTGTGGATGCGCACCATGACTTCGCGCCAGATTTCTGTGGGCAGGCCCGATCCGGTAACGCCGGTCAGGGGGGTGTTGTCATCATACCCCATCCATACCCCCGTTACATAATCAGCGGTAAACCCGATAAACCATGCATCTTTGGCCCCTTGGGTGGTGCCGGTTTTGCCAGCCACCTGCCAGCCATCCATCTGCGCGCGCACGCCTGATCCGGTTTCAACCACCTGATGAAGCATATAAACCAGATACCCCGCCGCGCGCTGGCTTAAAATGGTGCGGCCATTGGAGCGGCTGGAAACCGGCAAAGGGCGTGATCCGTCAAGCAGGCGCAGATCAAGCATGCCAAAGGGTTTTGTCAATCGGCCCCCGTTCAGAAACCCTGCATAGGCTCCCGTCATTTCCAGCAGGTTGGCCTCGGACACGCCCAGCGCCAGCGAGGGGCCGGTGGACAGTTCGGATTCGATGCCGAAATCCATGGCCATGGCGCGCACTTTTTCACGGCCTATTTCCTCGGACAGGCGCACGGCGATGGTGTTGATCGATCGCGCCATTGCCTGTGACATTGTCATCAGACCCAGATATTCCTTGTTGTAATTGCGCGGACTGTAATCGGGCTGGCCTGCCATTTCGATGGTCAGGGGCGCGTCTTCGACAATATTGTTGGGGCTGAAGCCGGCCTCTAGTGCGGCGGCATAGACAAAGGGCTTGAACGCGGATCCGGTCTGGCGCTGGGCTTGCGTTGCGCGGTTGAAATAATCACCGACAATATCGCGCCCGCCAACAATGGCCCGCACCGCGCCATCCGCCGATAAAACCACAATCGCGGCCTGGGCGTTTGATCCTTGGCTGACGCTGTTTTCAAATACCTGCGCCAAGGCTTCTTCGGCGGCGGCCTGAATGGCGGGATCAAAGGTGGTTAGAATTTGCACATCCTCGGATGTGTCACGGGTAAAAGCCTGCAACACCGGATCGCCGTTCATGTTCATGACCCAATCGGCGAAATCCTCGCCGGTAAGAACCCGCGCCGAACTGGAAAGGGTGGCAGGCTGGGCACGGGCGATCTGGGCCTCTATTTCGGTTAAATAACCCTGTTCCTGCATCAGGCCCAATACCAGCGAGGCCCGATCCTGAGAGCGTTCAAGGCTGTTGGTGGGGGCATAACGGGTTGGCGCGGTTAGCAGCCCCGCCAGCATTGCCGATTCCGCCGGCACCAGATCAACCGCCGATTTGCTAAAATAGCGCTGGGCCGCGGCCTCGAACCCATAGGCGCCAGACCCCAGAAAAGCGCGGTTCAGATATATGGTCAGAATGTCGTCTTTGGAATATTTTGCCTCTAGTGCCAGTGCGTATACGGCCTCTTTCATTTTGCGCATCAATGACCCGCGCCGGCAATCGCCCTCGTATTCGCCAAGGGTCATGCCCGATGAAATGTCATATGGCACCCCCAGACACAGCAATTTTGCCACCTGTTGGGTGATGGTAGACCCGCCATGGCCTTGTAATGGCCCGCGGCCTTCGCGCAGGTTAATGCGGATGGCTGACGCCACGCCGCGCGGGCTGATGCCGAAATGGGAATAAAACCGCTTATCCTCGGTGGCGATAACCGCGTTTCGCAAATGCGGCGATATGGTTTCGGACCGCAAAGACCCGTCAAACTGTTCGCCGCGCCAGGCGAATATCTCGCCATAACGATCCATAAGCTGCACCGAACCCCTTGCGCGGGCATCCAGCTGTTTTTCCATGGGTGGCAGTTGCACATAATAAAACCCGACCCAGGCGGCCAGCGCCACCGCGCCCAGAACCGCGCCACGAATGCCGACCCACCAAAGGGTGCGGAATATTGTGCGAAATACCCAGCGAAACATCCGCGATAACAAGCCGCGTTTTACAGCGGGCTTTTTGCGCTTGGCCGGTTTGCGTTTTGCAGGCGTGCGTTTTGCCGCCGGCTTGCGCTTGACGGGCTTCTTTTTTGCGGGCGTCGCACGGGTGCGGCGCTCTCCTTTTAAGGGCGGAGTTTTTTTACTGGCCATAAATACTGCTCGTTTTTTCTTAGGAATATCGAATCCCGTCCGGTTTGTAGAGAGGGAAAATCCCCATGAGCGGGTTTGCGCGGTGATTAATAAATAGGCAAAATGCATATAGTGTCTATTTATTGCACAATCAACTGCGACACTCCGACCTTTTTTCGGGCAATCATCTGGAAAACCTGCCCTGTGCGGGCAAAAAAGACTGCAGTTAATCGCAACACACGGGGACGTTATGAAACTTATTATCGCAGCTATCAAACCTTTCAAGCTGGAAGAAGTGCGCGAGGCACTGACCACCATCGGGGTGCAGGGGCTTATGGTTTCGGAAATCAAGGGCTATGGCCGCCAGGCTGGCCATACGGAAATTTATCGCGGCGCGGAATATGTCGTGAATTTTATTCCGAAAATCAAACTGGAAATGGTGGTGGCTGACGATATCGCCGAACAGGTGGTCGAAGCGCTGGCCGCTGCGGCCAAAACCGGCTCTATCGGCGATGGCAAGGTATTTGTGCTGAATGTCGAAACCAGCCTGCGGGTGCGCACCGGCGAAACCGGCGACGAAGCGCTTTAATCCATACCCCCCCAAATCAACCATACGAGAGACATGAAAATGAACAAGTTTAGCAAAAAAATGAACAAGTTTAGCAAAATTATCACCACAGGGGTTTTGGCAAGCGCCATGGCGGCCCCTGCTTTGGCACAAGAGGCCGCATCGCAAGAAGCCGCCGTGCATACACAATTTATCTTTAATTCGCTGTTGTTTTTGATCGGCGGCTTTCTGGTGTTCTGGATGGCGGCAGGGTTCACCATGCTGGAGGCCGGTCTGGTGCGCTCCAAAAACGTAACCATGCAGCTGACCAAAAACATGGCGCTGTTTTCATTGGCGGGCATTATTTATTATCTGGTTGGCTATAACCTGATGTATCCCTTGGGCAACTGGATGATCGGCGCGGATGAAACCGGCGGTTATATCGGTGCTATCGGTGTTGCGGCGTTAGAGGTCGTGGGTGCCGGTGCCGATGCGTTGGATGATCTTTCATACGCCTCAACCGGTTCGGATTTTTTCTTTCAACTGATGTTTGCAGCGGCGACGGCCTCGATCGTTTCAGGCGCTTTGGCTGAACGGATTAAGCTTTGGCCGTTTCTGGTCTTTGTCGCCATTCTGACCGGTCTGATCTATCCTATTCAGGCCAGCTGGAAATGGGGCGGCGGATTTCTGGACAGCCAGCTTGGTTTTCTTGATTTTGCCGGTTCTACCGTGGTGCATTCCGTGGGCGGCTGGGCGGCATTGGCGGGTGCGCTGGTGCTTGGCGCGCGCACGGGGCGTTATGGCAAAGACGGCCGTGTTGTGCCGTTTCACGGTTCCAACCTGCCATTGGCCACGCTTGGCACATTTATTTTGTGGATGGGCTGGTTTGGCTTTAACGGTGGTTCGCAACTGGCCATGGGCACTTTGGGTGATGTTACCGATATCAGCCGGATATTTGCAAATACCAACACGGCGGCGATGGGCGGCGCGCTGGCGGCCTTGGTTTTGACCCAGCTTTTGTATAAAAAGCCGGATCTGACCATGATTCTGAACGGCGCGCTGGCCGGACTTGTGGCAATTACTGCTGAACCGCTAACCCCGACATTGGGGCAAGCAACCCTGATTGGTGCCATGGGTGGTATTATCGTGGTGTTTGCAGTGCCAATGCTCGACAAGCTGAAGATCGACGATGTGGTCGGTGCCATTCCGGTACATCTGTTTGCCGGTATCTGGGGCACCATGGCGGTGCTGTTTACCAACCCCGAAGCCACGCTTAAGGGACAGCTTTTGTCGATTGTGATTGTCGGTGTGTTTGTCTTTGTGATCTCTTATGTGGTCTGGATGATTTTGAAAGCAACCATGGGCATTCGGGTCAGCCAAGAAGCCGAGATCAACGGGCTGGATATGACCGAGCTTGGCATGGAGGCCTATCCCGACTTTACCAACAGATAATCCTTATTATTCGGTTTTGACAGCCGGATGACACCTCGCCCGGGCCTTTGTGCCCGGGCTTTTTTGTAAGGCGGGGGATTTTATCCCTCCTTGCTTCGCAATTCCCCCCTGGAGTATTCAGGCAACAAAGAAACAGGAGGGGTCTATGGACGAGTCGCTGAGAAATATTCAGGCCATTTGTGCGGATGAAAATGATGTGATTGCCAATATGGCCACCATCGCATGTGAGCTGTTTCACGGGGATGCGCGGTTTGACTGGGTCGGGTTTTATCGCAATATCGGCGGTGATATTTTGAAAATCGGGCCGTATCAGGGTGGGCATGGCTGTTTGACCATTGCGTTTACGCGCGGGGTTTGTGGCGCAGCCGCGCGCGAGCGGCGCACGCAGCTGGTGGCCGATGTCGATGCATTTGCAGGGCATATTGCCTGTGCCAGCACAACGCGATCCGAAATCGTGTTGCCGGTTTTTGGGCCAGATGGCGCGCTTTTGGGGGTGCTGGATATTGACAGCAACCAGCTGGATGCTTTTACGGTTAAGGATCAGGAAATGCTTGAGGCCATGCTTTGTGAAGTTTTTTCAAATGGTCAAAAATTCACTTGAATGCGATCTGGCAGATATGCCAGATTAGCCCATGACTGATATGAAACTGAAAACATGGGCGGAATGCGCCCCGAATTTAATCGCCGTTGCCGCAGGGCGCGCACCGGCTGACATGCTGATTACCAACGCGAGTTGGGTGAATGTGCATTCACGCGAGGTGATCGAAAATTCCTTTATTGCCATAAAAGACGGGCGGTTTGCCTATTGCGGGGTGGATATGGCCAGCCTGATCGGGCCGGAAACCACGGTAATTGACGCCAAGGGGCGGTTTGCCATTCCGGGTCTGGTTGACGGCCATATGCATATTGAAAGCGGCATGTTGACGGTAACCGAATTTTCCCGCGCCGTGATCCCGCATGGCACTACGTCGATGTTTGTTGATCCGCACGAGATTGCCAATGTTATGGGTCTGGCCGGCGTGCGCCATATGCATGACGAGGCGTTAATGCAGCCCATCAATGTATATGTGCAAATGCCCAGCTGCGCGCCATCAGCGCCGGGCTTGGAAACCACCGGCCATGAAATATCGCCGGAAGACGTAGTCGAGGCCATGACTTGGCCCAATATTATCGGCCTTGGCGAAATGATGAATTTCCCCGGTGTGATGAATGCTGACCCAAAGATGCTGGCGATTATCAAAGCCACGCAGGATGCCGGTAAAACCGTTGGCGGCCATTATGCCAGCCCTGATCTGGCAGGCTTTCATGCATATGCCGCCGGTGGCCCCGCGGATGATCATGAAGGCACCTGTGAGGCTGACGCGATCTGCCGAGTGCGCCAAGGCATGCGCGCCATGCTGCGGCTGGGTTCCGCGTGGTATGACGTTGAAACGCAGATCACCGCAATTACCGAAAAAGGCCTGGATTCGCGTAATTTCATTTTATGCACTGACGATTCCCATTCGGGCACATTGGTCAATGACGGACATATGAACCGTGTTGTCAGGCATGCCATTGCTTGTGGGTGCGACCCGCTGGTGGCTTTGCAGATGGCGACCATCAATACCGCCACCCATTTCGGGCTGGAACGCGAAATGGGATCAATCGCGCCGGGGCGGCGCGCTGATGTTGTGTTGACCTCCGATCTGTCAGAATTGCCGATAGAACTGGTGATCGCACGCGGTCAGGTAGTGGCTGAAAATGGCCAAATCCTGTGTGATCGGCCAGAATACCACTGGCCCGATGCGGCGCGCAATTCTATCCATATGGGTAAATCCCTGATCGGCACAGATTTTGATATCGCGGCACCGGCGGGCCAAAACACGGTCACCGCGCGGGTGATTGGCGTGGTGGAAAACCAAGCCCCTACCAAAGCATTAACCGCCGATTTGCAGGTCAAAGACGGCTTGGTTATCGGGGATATTGAAAAAGACATTTGCCAGATTGCGCTGGTGGAACGCCACCAAAGCACCGGCGGGGTTGTGAATGCGTTTGTGTCTGGGTTTGGCTATGACAAACCATTTGCCATGGCATCAAGCGTTGCCCATGACAGCCACCATATGATTGTCATTGGCACCAACAAAGATGACATGGCGCTGGCCGCAAATTGTATACAGGATGTGCAAGGCGGGGTCTGTATTTTCTCTGAGGGCAAACAACTGGCGCTGGTCAAGCTGCCGATTGGCGGCTTGATGTCCGATGCGCCCGCAGCCGAAGTTGCCGCCGCTGCCGACCAGATGGTTGCCGCGATGGCGCAATGTGGCTGCACCCTGAACAATGCCTATATGCAGCATTCATTGCTGGGGCTGGTGGTTATTCCCGAACTCAGAATTTCTGACAAAGGCCTGATAGATGTTACCAAATTCGAAATCACCGAGCTGTTTCTGGAGGGCGTGAAAAATGATTAAAAATATGGCCCCAGAGGATCTGCCCCTGATTACGCCTGATGCCTTGCAAACCCAGACCTATACCGACGCGGCCAAAGCCGTGGCCGCGCTTCAGGCGATGTATAATCAATCAACACAATTTCTGCGCGCCCATTTTGATGCGGTCATGGCTGGCGAGCCCCCCCAAGGCCGATATCGCGCCTATTATCCGCAGGTATCCATCACCACCACCACCCACACAAAGGTCGATACGCGCCTGTCTTTTGGCCATGTCGCCGAACCGGGCCGGTTTGTGATCAACATCACCCGCCCCGATCTGTTTGAGGGCTATCTGACCGAGCAAATCGCTTTGCTGTTGGAAAACCATAATGTGCCGGTGGAAATCAGCATTTCCGACACGCCGATTCCTGTGCATTTTGCCATGAAGGAAGGCGCCCATATCGAGGGCTCTATCGAGGATAATTTTGAACGCCCCTTGCGGGATCTGTTCGATGTGCCCGATCTGGATTGCACCGATGATAAAATTGTTAACGGCACCGCAGGGCGCGATGCCAGCGGCGCGTTGCCTTTGGGGCCGTTTACCGCGCAACGGGTGGATTATTCGCTGGCGCGGCTTTCGCATTATACCGCCACCAGCCCCGCGCATTTTCAAAACCATGTACTGTTTACCAATTACCAGTTTTATATGGATGAATTCAAAACCTTTGCGCTGAAACAGGTCAATGACCCTGCATCCGGTTATGTCTCGCTGGTGGAGCCGGGCAATCTGGTGACCACCGCAAACGGGGTTACCGGCCATCCTGCCGGTCGCACTCCGCAAATGCCTACTTATCATCTGACCCGCAAGGATGGGTCGGGGTTAACCATGGTGAACATTGGCGTCGGGCCAAGTAATGCCAAAACCATTACTGATCATGTGGCGGTGTTGCGCCCGCATGTCTGGCTGATGCTGGGCCATTGCGCCGGTCTGCGCAATTCGCAGAACCTTGGCGATTATGTGCTGGCCCATGCCTATATGCGCGAAGACAAAGTGCTGGATGACGATTTGCCGACATGGGTGCCGATTCCGGCCTTGGCCGAGGTGCAAGTGGCGCTGGAAACCGCCGTGGCCGAGGTGACCAATTTTTCGGGATACGAGCTGAAGAAAATCATGCGTACCGGCACCGTAGCCACGATTGACAACCGCAATTGGGAATTGCGCGACCAATCCGGCCCTGTGTATCGGCTTTCGCAATCGCGCGCCATTGCGCTGGATATGGAAAGCGCCACTATTGCCGCCAACGGTTTCCGGTTTCGGGTGCCATATGGCACCTTGCTTTGTGTGTCGGATAAACCCCTGCACGGCGAATTGAAACTGCCCGGAATGGCCACGGAATTTTACAAAACCCAAGTGGCGCAACACTTGCAAATCGGCATCAAAGCCATGGAAAGCCTGCGCTCAATGCCACTTGAACGCTTGCATTCGCGCAAACTACGCAGCTTTGAGGAGACTGCTTTTCTGTAAACACAGCCAATTTAGGCGATACTCCGCTGGTTTTTGTGCATAATGCACAGAAAAAATACCGGATATCGCATTCAGTGATTGAGTTTCATTCGTAAACCGGATTTAGTCTCTGCGGAAACGGGTGAAGCCGAACATATCAAGAAACGAAACCAAACTAGGGAAAAAATAACATGACACAAAAACCTATGACCAAAGCCGCACTTGTTTCGGCACTGGCCGAAAAACTCGATACCGACAAAGCCGGTGCAAACGCCGCGCTTGAAGCAATTTGTGATATTGTAACAGCCGAGGTTGCCGCCGGTGGTGCCGTGACTTTGCCGGGCCTTGGCAAATTTTCCTGCCGTGACCGCCCTGACCGCATGGTGCGCAACCCCGCCACTGGCGAACAAATGCACAAAGATGCCGACCGCGTGGCCAAAGTGACCATCGCCAAAGCATTAAAAGACGTTATCAACTCTTGATCATTTCACGAATTTGAATTTAACGGGCTGCCATCGGGCGGCCCGTTTTAGTTTGGGGTCAGCAAATGGCACTATCGACGCGATACCGCACAATTTCCTAAGCCCAAAAAATAATTCAATCCGCAGGCGCTATCACTGCCGCCACAGCATTTAGCACGTCTTGATGGTTCGGCACATAGTGTGGCGCTAAAAATTGAAAAGCTTTCGCCCAATCATGGTAATTTCGACCGTCTGGAAGCTGGTAGCGATCCGGTAGGAGTTTCAAAAGCTCAGGCCCTTTAGAATTTATCAATTGATTTAGTTCATTGCCCATTTTGCCCACTGAAATAGTGCCTTGCCGAAGCATGTTATTGTCTTTCTCTAATCGCTTGATCTGTTTTGCGCCCTCTTCAGGCGTCAAAAAGCTTCGGAGTAGGAAATCTGACCCAAATTCAACAGCAGTTACTTCCTGAAATGCAAGAAACACAAGCAGCGAGGCGTCCAACGGCCGGTCAGCATAACACCGCAATGCTATTTCCACTTTCAGCAGGATTCTTTTGATCTTACGCATAGAAAGCTGACTGTGAACCGCAAGCTTGCTGGCTAATTTTGCAGCGTGTTCAACCGAAAAGCTGTCATTGTCACCATACGGAACCTTAAGCGGCAATTCTAAAGCCAGCTCATACACTGCGTTCTTGAAGTTATCTTCTTTTGCTCCCAGCGCGAGGCGAATATCGACAAACTTGTCGAGATACTTCTCATCGTTAGTCGAAACGCCAAACCGGTGTTGCGCCAGGTTTTCGAGATAATCGGCATTCACCATAAGGCAAAATACAAAACCCGATTGGTTGAAAACCTGCTTCATCGCTTCTAGAAAGGCGATTGCATAATCCGGGTGGCAACGGTCCAGTTCATCAATAATAATGATAACGCGCTTATTTTTGCCCTTCTGAAGTGCTGCGTGAAGTGCTTTTAACTGCTCAGGCAGTTCTTTTTGCCGCACTTTTTCAGCGGCCATTTGGGCGGCGATCAATTGCCCTGCGGCTTTTGACATTCCCTTGCCAAGCTCATTGATAACCTTATCAAGAGCGTCGAAATCATCTAACTTGTCGAGGGCTGTGTCCGTGACAGCATCGATCAGCTCATCGGCTCCTGATCTCAATACTAATTTAGCCACGGATCTTACCCCAATGGCGCCAAGTTTTTTAGCAGAAGCAATCGCTTTTTTGCCTTTATCATCATCGCCCTTTGGCATTGCATCGACCAGTGCGCCAAGCAGAGTCACAACCGGATCACCGGAATGATCGGACTGCTGCACGTCTATCTCGATGACGGTTTCCCCGGATTGTCGTAATTGTTTCGACCATGCCTCTCTAAAAAAGGTTTTTCCTCTGCCAAAACCGGCCTCAATCGAAATGACCTTTGCGGTGTCAATTGATTTGATTAAGTTGGTGAATGTTTCGCCAATGGCTTTGTATCCAAGCCGGTCTTGCTCCCAAGGGTCCATCGAGCAAACCTCTCTATAAATTTTATCCAAAATCCCGTGCTGGATACAACAGTAAACATAAAACTATGAGAGTGCCAGCGAATGCAAAAGTGAAATACACTAATGGCTATGTTTGCAAAGCCGGTGGTTGGACAGTGATTCTATCACATAACATTCGCCAATGGTTTTGCTGTGGCAATTATTGGCAATCCTGTCCAGCTCCTGCTCCAACGCTTGCAATTTGGAAATGCGTTCGCGCACCGATTTCAGGTGTTCAGCCGCAATCCGGTTGGCCGTTGCGCAAGATTGATCGGGCTCACCGGATAATTTCACCAGCTCGCGGATATCATCAAGGCTAAGCCCCAGATCACGGCCATGTTTGATAAATACCAGCCGGTCCAGTTCTGCCTGTGAATAGCGCCGCTGGTTGCCCGCGGAACGGCCAATGGCGGCTACCAGTTTTTCTTGTTCATAGTAGCGGATGGTCGGTATTTTCAATCCGGTTTTTCGTGCAATCTGGCCAATACTGAACATACTTAAAAAACCTCTTGAAGCTCTAGTTGCTAGAGCAATTATACATAGAATCAAACAAAAGCAAGAGGTTAAAAAATGAACAAAGCCATAAATATTCAAACCGGCGACTTAACCGGCGCGACATTATTGCTGGATTATGAAACACCAGAAATCCGGATGCTTGTGGCAAAACATGGCTGGAAAAACCGGCCTGAATTTGAACGGATTGGCGCGGTTTACGACTTTGTCCGGAATGATATTCAGTTCGGGTATAGTCGCGCCGATGACATTCCCGCATCAGAGATTCTGGCAAACGGGTATGGCCAATGCAATACCAAGGCCACACTGTTAATGGCATTGCTGCGCGCGGTCGGGGTGGCGTGCCGCTTGCATGGTTTTACCATCAAAAAAGAACTCCAGCGCGGGGTGGTGCCGGAACCGGTTTTTGGAATTGCCCCTGAGAATATTTTGCATTCATGGGTGGAAATAAAGTTTGACGGTGCTTGGCTTAACCTGGAAGGGTTCATTCTGGATGACGCATATTTGGCACAGATTCAAAACCGGTTCCAGGGTGAAACCCTTTGTGGCTGGGGGGTCGGGACCAATGCGCTGTCAAATCCGAAAGTTAACTGGAGCGGTGTCGATACCTATATCCAGCAAACGGGTATCAACAATGATTTTGGAGTATTTGCCACACCCGACCAGTTTTATGCGGTTCATCAACAGGATTTCTCGGTCGGGAAAAAACTGCTTTATCAATATATTATTCGCCATTGGATGAACCGCCGGGTACAGCGCATTCGGCTTGGAACCTTTTTCAAAGACCCTGCCAAGGGATAGGTCGGCAATCGCACTGCATCCTGAACCACGGGTCAGACCCCGTGGATTTTGGCGTTGTAACTGCTGGCCGGCTCCCCTAGCGTCCGGATAAAACAGGCGGAGCATAAATGGATTTTCGGGCAATCGTAATGGGCTTGGCCTTTGTGCTGATGTGGAGCAGCGCATTTACATCGGCGCGCAT
>JALSGU010000189.1 GCA_026982575.1 Paracoccaceae bacterium
TCGCTTCAGCAGGAATGTTGCGAAACCAATCAATTCACCGACATGCTGGACCTGAAAGCAAGGGTTGGGGTCGGGCTGGGCGATACCATGGTTTTTGGTGTGGCAGGCTGGACATTGGCAACATGGGATGATGGCGGCGCTGGTGATTTATCCACCAGCGGCATCAATCTGGGGGTCGGGGTTGATTATTTACTAAATGACAGGTTTTTTGTCGGGGCCGAATATCTTTTTCGTGACCTTAACGAGGATACCAGCGCTGATTTTAATGCCGCGCTGCAATCGGTTCAAATTCGCGCCGGACTTAAATTCTAGGTCTGGCCTGTGGCAATATCGGCCCAGACCGGCAAATGATCCGACGCCATTTTTGAGTCTTTGCAATGATGCACGCCCTTATCTGTCATCAAAAGTTCCGGCGATATTGCAATTTTATCCAGCTTGGCCATTGGTTTGGAGCTGGGAAAGCTGTGGCCGGGGGAATGCACCGAAAACCCCTGCTGTAACGCCCCCAGATTGCGCTCGCGGCGGGACCATTCGTTAAAGTCGCCCATAATCACGGTTGGCAAAGGCGTTAGGGATTCCAGAAACCCGGTTATTTCCGCCAATTGTTTTTTGCGATCGCGCTTGAAAAGCCCAAGATGCAGGCCGATTACCCGCAACGCGGTGCTGTCTTTGGCCAGATCAACCACAATTGCGCCGCGTGGTTCCAGCCCTGGCAGGGTCAGCTTGTTGCGGTCCAGAATGTCGATATCCTTGCCCAGCAAAATCGCATTGCCGTGCCAGCCCACGCTTTGGGGTCGCACCGAGAATTCAACAAGCCCGAACCGGCTGTGATCAACAAACATTTGTCGCGAAATACTGGATTCTTTGCTGCCAAAACGCCGGTCGACCTCCTGAAGCGCGATAATATCGGCATTCAGGTTTTCCATGACTTTCAGCACCCGCATCGGATCGCGCTTGAAATCACGACCGACGGATTTTCGAATATTATAACTTGCAACACGCAATGGCATTTTGGCCTCCTGTTGTATATATAGGGGGTGCAAGTGTTGATTATTAGGTGCAGGTGTTGCATCTGCACCCGTCTTGAAAAAGGCTGTTAAATGAAGATCCCGAAACAAAGCCGGCTGGTTTATCTGATCTGGGCTATTCTTTTGCTGGAAGCCCTTGTTTCCGCATGGCTACAGCAATGGAACGAGGCATTTGTAGCGGTGATGATACTGGGGCTGACATTTCTGCCATATCTGTTTGAGGAACGGTTCAAAATCCATATCCCGATTTTTGCCGGTGCCATGATTGTTTTGTTTCTGTTTGCCACATTGTTTTTGGGGGAAATCGGCAATTTTTACGAACGCTATTGGTGGTGGGATGTGCTGTTGCACAGTGGCGCGGCAATTGGCATTGGCCTGATCGGGTTTGTCATGGTTTTTATGCTGTTCGAGGGCGATAGATACGCCGCTCCCCCTATGGCACTGGCGGTTCTGACATTTTTTATCGCCATGGCCATCGGTGCCATTTGGGAAATTTTTGAATATCTGATGGACCAGATTTTCGGTATGAACATGCAAAAATCCGGTCTTGATGATACCATGTGGGATCTGATCGTTAATTTTGCTGGTGCCATGATTGCCGGTTTGGCAGGATATTTTTATCTGCGCAGCAGGTGGTTTGTCGGCTTGGCAAGGTTGATCGACCAGTTTGTAAAAGCCAATAAAAAGTTCTTTCGCAAAAACAAGTGACGGTTTTTTGTTTGCGCCATGCGGGCTTAGGCGTTAAGCGGCGTTATGAAACATTTCCCCTCGAAACAAACCATCCTTGACTGGGTGCGCGACAACCCCACCCAAACCAACAAACGCGACATCGCGCGGGCTTTTGGCATCAAGGGCCAAGCCCGCATAGAGTTGAAACGCCTATTGCGAGAACTGTATTCCGAGGGCCATCTTTCCAAAGACCGCAAAACCTATCGCGACAAAGAAAGCCTGTCGCCGGTGGAAATGCTGCATATCACGGCCAAAGACCGTGACGGAGACCTGATTGCGGAACCTCTGAACTGGAAGGGCGACAGCCCTGCGCCAAAGGTTTTGTTTATTGCCAAAAAGGGTGATCCGGCATTGGCCATCGGCGATCGTATTTTATGCCGGATTGAAAAATCCGGTGATGATCCGGCCTTTCAGGCACGGCTGATCCGGCGTATCGGGCAGGCTGCTGAAAAAATTGTCGGCATTTACCAGCGCGGTGATTTTGGCGGGCGTATCCTGCCGGTTGATAAAAAATCCGACCGTGAATATCAGGTGGACCCCAACAACCGCAACGGCGCGCGCGACGGCGAACTTGTCGAAGCTGAACAATTCGGGGGCCGCGCCAAGGGATTATATCGCGCCAAAATCATTGCCCGCCTTGGGGATCCGTCAGCGGCCAAATCGGTATCGCTGATTGCCATTCATCAACACGGCATTCCGGATCAGTTCCCCGAAAATGTTCTGGCCGAGGCCGCAGAGGCCAAACCTGTTGCCTTGGGCAAACGCGAAGATCTGCGCCACCTGCCCCTGTTTACCATTGACCCCCCCGATGCGCGCGACCGTGACGATGCCATTTGCGCCATGCCTGATGATGATCCCGCCAACAAGGGCGGCCATATTGTCTGGGTGGCGATTGCCGATGTGGCCCATTATGTGCGCCCCGGCACTGCGCTGGACATAGAGGCCAAAAAACGCGGCAATTCCAGTTATTTTCCCGACCGTGTTGTGCCGATGCTGCCTGATAATCTGTCGGGGGATCTGTGTTCGTTGCATGGCGGGGTGGAACGCCCCTGTATGGCGTTGCGCATTGTGCTGGATCGTAACGGCCAAAAACTGTCACACCGGTTTACGCGCGGGTTGATGCGCTCCCCTGCTGCATTGTCTTATTTGCAGGCCCAGCAGGCCATTGACGGCGCGCCGGATGATGTTTCCGCGCCCATTCTGGAAACCGGATTAAAACCGCTTTGGGCCGCGTATGGCAGTGCCAAAAAGGCCAACCAAAAACGCCAGCCCCTGCATCTGGACCTGCCCGAACGCCAGATTATTCTGTCAGACGCGGGCGAGGTCACCTCGGTTTCGTTCCGCGACAGGTTTGACGCCCATAAGCTGGTTGAGGAATTCATGGTGCTGGCCAATGTCTGTGCCGCCGAAACGCTGGAGACCAAAAAATCCGATCTGTTATACCGTGTGCATGAACCGCCCAACCCCGAAAAACTGACCGCCCTGCACGAGGTGGTGCAATCGGTTGGCATGGTGCTGGCCAAAGGCCAACGGCTGACCACCGCGCAGTTAAACCAGCTGCTGGACGGCGCGGCGGGCAGTGAATATGCGGAAATGATCAATATGACAGTGCTGCGGTCCCTGACCCAAGCCTATTACAGCCCCAAAAACATGGGGCATTTCGGGCTGAACCTGAAACGCTATGCGCATTTCACATCACCGATACGACGTTATTCAGACCTGATTGTGCATCGGGCCTTGATTGCCGCCCATGGCTGGGGTTCTGACGGGCTGAGCGCAGCTGAAATTGAAAATCTGGAAAAAACCGCTGAGCATATCAGCCAGACCGAACGGCGTTCAATGCTGGCCGAACGGGATACAACCGATCGGTATTTATCGGCGTTTCTGGCTGAGAAAATCGGTGCGGATTTTGCCGGTGTTGTATCAGGCGTGGCGCGGTTTGGCATATTTGTAAAACTGGATGAAACCGGCGCTGACGGGCTTATTCCCGTTTCACGACTGGGGCGCGAATATTTTAATTTTAATGAGGATAACCGCACCCTGACCGGCGAGCATTCAAAGCGGGTGTTACGATCAGGCCTGCGCGCCAAGGTGCGCCTTTCCGAGGCAGACCCCCTGACCGGCGGTTTAATGTTTGAATTGCTGGAAATAGACGGCAAACCCCTGCCATCGGGCGCAAAAGGCAAAGGCAAACGCACTGCGCCGCGCGGCAAGGCCCGCAGCAAGATCAAACGCAGCCGTATGGTGAAAAAAGCCAAACGAAGTTAAATTAGTCGGACTGGCGGCGGTGCGTGGAAACCACGCACCCTACGGGGTTTATGTAACCGTGAATTGGCCCATCATGCCCAGATCTTCGTGTTCCAGAATATGGCAGTGATACATATAGGGTATGTCCGCATCGGCTTTGCGGTCAAAACGCACTAGAATTTCGGTGATCCCGCTGACCAGAACCACATCTTTCATGCCGGTTGTGGCATAATCGACTGCGCGGCCATTATCGGTCAGCACTTTGAAAGAAGTGCCGTGAACATGGAACGGGTGCGCCATACCTGCGGCGTGAACCTCCCAGATTTCGGTTTCGCCCAGCTTTACTTCTTCGTTGATCACGGCCATATCCATGGAAACGCCGTTGATGGCTGTGGCATGACCACCACCGCCCATCATACCACCGCCGCCACCCATGCCGCCGCCCATCATACCGCCACCACCACCGCTTGCCATCATATCCAGGCTAAAGATCCGCCGACGAACCGGTTCGCCAAAATCAGGGTCCGGTGTGCCTGCAAAAACTGCCGGTAACGGCGTAACAATGGCAGGCTTTGCCATATCAACGCTAAAGCGCATAACCTCAAAAGCGCCATCATCTGCAATGGCTGTTGGTGCCGGGATCATCCGCGCCATCATCTGCATTTCCAGATTATTGTCTTGTAATGACAGCAATTGCGCGGCTTTTCCGTCAGAGAAATCAACCACGATCTCCACTCTTTCGGCAGGCGCAAGGGTCAGCTTGTTCATCATAACCGGCGCTTGTAACAACCCGCCATCACTGGCGATTTGCTGGAAATTCCGGCCATCGTCAAACCGGAAATGATAGATTCGTGCATTTGACCCGTTCAGAATACGAAACCGCACCAATCCGGCAGGCACCGATGCCTCTGGCCGGATTGCGCCATTTACCAGAATTTCATTACCCCGATAGCCCATCATCAGGTTTGGCCCTCGGGGGGCATAGGTCATGTTGCCGTTGCGCTCGAAATTCCGGTCTTGAACAACCAGCGGAATATCATCAACCCCGTAGGTGTCCGGCAAGCCGTTATTGGCGGCATCGGGATCATCAATGATCATCATCCCTGCCAGACCATACCAGACATGGGGACCAGTGCGTTCATGGATATGCGAATGATACCAAAGGGTTGCCTCGGGCTGGTCGATATCCAACACTGCATCCATGGTTTCATCGGGCGCGACCATGCTGTGCGGGCCACCATCCTGTGCGCCCTCGATATGTAAGCCATGCCAATGCACACTGATATTTTCGTCCAGCCGGTTGCCAAGGGTCATGCGCGTGGTTTCCCCGCGATTGGCACGAATGACCGGCCCAAGATAGGATTGCGAATAGCCAATGGTCGGGGTCTCAGCCCCTTGTAGAATTGATGATTTACCAGTAATGGCATCAAGGCTTTCCAGCCCGCCACCACGGGTATCGATCACATCGGGAATGGTCAGCGCCGCACCCGGTTCGGCAGCCGTTGCGCGCCCGACCAAGGCGGGTAAAAACAACCCTGCTGCTGTTGTTTTCATAAAGTTTCTACGCGAAATCATCTATCCACTCTCCAATGTATACATTCGGTTTCTTTAACATTAGGCGTTTCGCCGCTCAATTTCTATCTCTCTGTGACAATATTCGCCCAAACCCCTATCAACATCGCGTTATCCATTCTAATACGTCCGGAATTACACAGATACGGGATTATCATGAAAATTATTTTTGCATTCTGGACAGCTGTTTTTCTATCGCTGATACCGGTTTCTACATTTGGCCAAGATAACACGCCCAGCGCGGCACAGGCCCGCGCCTTTGACGCCTGGGTGGCGGGGTTCAAGCCCCGTGCCATGTCAGCCGGCATTCAAAGCCGGGTTTTTGATCGGGCGTTTCGCGATGTGAACCTGAATTTGCGGGTGATTGGCCATGACCAATACCAACCCGAATTCACCAAGCCGATCTGGGAATATATGGATTCAACCGTATCTGACACCCGCATCCGTGATGGCCAGCAGAATCTCCGCGCCAAACGTAACCTGATAAACCGGATTTCACAAAGATACGGCGTGCAGCCCGAAATTCTTACTGCTATTTGGGGGCTTGAAAGCAATTACGGCCAGAACCGCGGCAGTTTTTCGGTGATCGAGGCCTTGGCGACTTTGGCTTTTGAGGGCCGCCGCAGCAGATATGGCGAAAGCCAGTTGATCGCAGCACTGAAAATCCTGCAATCCGGGGACATTTCCGTGGATGACATGACTGGTTCATGGGCAGGGGCAATGGGCCATACCCAGTTTATCCCCACCAGCTATCAGGCTTATGCGGTAGACTGGACCAATGACGGAAAACGCAATATCTGGGCCAATAATCCAGCCGATGCGCTGGCCTCGGCCGCCAATTACCTAAGCGAGCATGGCTGGCGCAACGGCGACCCATGGGGATTAGAAGTGGTTTTGCCCGACGGGTTTGATTTTGCGATTGCCGATGTCAAAAATAAACAGCCGGTTGCCTATTGGAACCGTCTTGGCGTGCGCACCGCATCTGGCGAGCAATTGCCCGATTATGGCACTATGGCATTGCTTTTGCCTGCGGGGGGCAATGACCCTATTTTTGCCACCTATCATAATTTCGGGATGATTTTGCGGTATAATAATGCGGTATCCTATGCGCTTTCGGTGGGGCACCTGTCTGACCGGATCATGGGCGGCGGGCCGTTTGTGCAACCCTGGGACCGGAACAGTTTTTCTTTGACCCAGGCGCAAATCGCTGAATTGCAACAGCTTTTGACCAATCACGGGTTTTCAACCAAAGGCGTCGATGGCGTTGCCGGTGCCAACACCCGATCGGCCATCATTGCCTATCAACGCAGCCTTGGTCTCGCGGCTGACGGGTTTGCATCCTCCAGCCTGCTGGAACGGTTGCGCTAGGGTCAGAAGACCCTAGTGCGAAAGCTGGTCCATCCGGTCCAGCAAGGAACGCCCGCCATCCACCACCAATATCTGGCCGGTGATGAAACTGGCATCCGGTGACGCCAGAAAAAATGCTGCTTCGGCGGCCTCGGCGGCTTCGCCGATGCGGCCCAGCGGTGTGGCATCAATCACCCTGTCGCGCAAACTGTCATCCAGCACCAATGCGTTTTGTAAACTGCCGCTCATGACGCTGCCCAGCGCAACCGCATTAACCCGAATGCCATAAGGGCCAAACGACACAGCCAAAGACCGGGTTAGCTGGTTTAGTGCCGCGCTGGCCACCGAATAAGAAACCAGATCGCACTGGGTTTGACGCGCCGCAACCGAGCTTAAATTAACAATAGAGCCAATTTCTTCGGTGGTGCCTTTTTCAGCCTGATGGATCATGCGTTTGGCCACGGCCTGACACAGCCGCATATTCACGGTGACATTCTGGTGCATCATTTGCTCAAAACAATCCTGCTCTCCCAGCGGGTCTCCGGCCATGACCTGCCGGCTGGCATTGATCAGAATATCAACCGTATCAAACGCATCCAGCGTGGCCGCAAGCAGGTTGTTTACGGTTAGTTTTTCACGCAAATCTCCGGCAAAAGATTCGGCTTTGCCATCAAGGCCGGCCAATAATTTGACCTCTTCAGCCAGTTTGTCTTCGTCCATATCGGCCAGCAATACATTTGCCCCCGATTCAACAAACCGCCGTGCAATGGCCAGACCAACCCCGTTTGCGGCCCCTGTCACGATCACGGTTTTTCTGGCAATTGTTCCAGCCATTTTGGCCCCCTATAGATAGAAGTAGTATTGTTAACGGATTCGCCGGCGGTTTTCGAGCAAAACCGTTCAAAACCGGTTATTTCCTTGGGCGTGTTGCCTCAAAAACCTTGAACTGGCCGGTTTGCTCCAGCATTTGCCAGCGTTTGAAATATTGCTCCAACGTGGCTTCATAGGGCAATTGCCGGTTGGCAACCATCAAAAAGCGCCCCCCAGGTTTCAATATTGTCGCAGCGGTTTTGATAAAAGCCTTGCCGATTTCAGGATCGGCCTTGCGGGATTGATGAAAAGGCGGGTTGGAAACCACAAAATCAAACGGTTCGTGCGGTTTTGCCAGTGTTGTAACATCAGCCCAGTGAAAAACCGCGCGCGGGTCGGCGGCGTTTTTCTTTGCTGCCTCCAGCGCCTGAAAATCGGCCTCATACAGGTTCAATTCAGTGATGTCCGCCAAGCCAAGCAGCTGTTTTGACAGCCATCCCCAGCCCGCGCCCAGATCTGCACCCGTGCCTTTCAGGTCTTTAATATGCGGCCATAACAGCGCGCTGCCCTGATCAGTTTTTTCCGACGAAAACATACCTGCAGCGGTTATAAAGCCGGCTGAATTTTGACACATCCCCGCAGCTTTTTCCCAATCGGGAAGGCTACCGCCCTTGAACCAGAATACCTTGCCGTGGGATTTGGAGATCACGCCATCAATCGCCACCACCTTTTTCAAGTGCTTCAAAACACTTTCGATCCCGTCGGTTTTTGCCCCGTTTACCAGCACGGTTCCATCGGTCATCCGCGCAGCGCGCGCAATATTTCCAAGGCTTTCAACCTTGCTGCGGGTCAGATGCACAAGCGCAAGATTGAACTGCTGTTCAACCCGGGGTTCTAGCGCAAAACCCGATTGCAAAAGCGCATCACGGGTGGGTTTGAACCCTTGTTCCAATACCGTTCCGGTCGGAAAAATATGCAAACCAAAACTGTCAACAGGCCGCATGACCAACACATTTTCAGATGGCATATCAACCAGCCCCTGTTCAAAGGGCAGCAAAAATCGAGGATCGTTCATCGGTTATTCTTTTTCCATTGTGCATTGCAGCGGATGCTGGTTGCGTCTTGCGTAATCCATAACCTGGGTGACTTTGGTTTCGGCAATTTCACGGGAAAACACCCCGACCACCGCCAGACCTTTCATATGCACAGTCAACATAATGCCATTGGCCGCATCCAGCCCAAGGCCGAAAAACCGTTCCAGCACATGCACAACAAATTCCATCGGGGTGTAATCATCATTTAGCAGCAACACCTTATACATGGGCGGGCGTTCGGTTTTTTCTTTTGGACGGGTTAGCAGATCAACATCTTCGTCATGACCATTGTCATCATTGCCGGCCAGACCGGGTTTTTTGGGGGTTTGGGTGGTCATACTGCATTCCGTTGTTTTGACTTCGGCCATATATATTCCAACCCGTCGCAATAAAAAAGGGGGCATAGGCCCCCTTTTCAAATTCAGCAGCTATCTTGCAATTAAGCAGTATAGGTTTTGACCATGTCGGTTGCTGCGGTAAAGCGTGCAGAAACCGGCGCAGAGGCTTCTTTTGCAGATGCAGCAAATGTTTCGTTGAATTTGGTTGCTTGCGCAACAAAACCTTCAAAGGCAGCCGTGGCAAATGCGGTTTGCTTTTCAAACAATTCAGTGACAGATTTGGAAGCAGCCATGTCTTTGGCAGCGGCAACGGTTTCATCAAAAGATTTTTTCGAATAATCAGTCATTTCAGCACCAAGGCCTTCGACTGCTTTGGCAGCAATTTCGCCGGATGCCTTCAAAGCTTCCAGTGTTTCCTGACCGAACGAGGATGCTTTTTCAAATTCGGCACCGAATTTTTCGGATTGTGCCGAAACGGTTTTTTGTGCATCGGCGATGAAATCTTCGGCAGCTTTGCTTGCGGATTGTTTAGCGGTTGTTTTCGTAGCCATTATAAGTGTCTCCAGACATAGATTTGTTTTCCTGAAACAGCATATAGGTAGCATGCTGCACTGCGTCAAGAGAATTTTTGTGCAGTGCAGCAAAATTGTTTTCAAACACATTAACCACGCCATGTTGGCAGTTGAAAATAAACTGTTTTCTTTGCGGTTCGTCTCGTGTTAGGGTTGGCGCAATTATAAGGCACCGAAAAATCGGGCCAGAGGCATTTCATAATCGGTGAGCAGAATTCCGATGACTAAATCTTTTTTCCACGGGCTTACGCTCGTGATCTTTATGGTGTTAAGCACGGCTGTTGCGCAGGCAGCACCCTATGCGGCGCTGGTAATGGATGCCCGCACCGGCGAGGTTTTGCATGCAAGAAATGCAGATACCCGCCTGCATCCCGCATCCCTGACCAAAATGATGACCCTGTATATTGTGTTTGCCGAAATCAAGGCCGGACGCATGTCGCTGGACCAAATGGTAACTATTTCGCGTAATGCCGCCGCAGAACCGCCCTCAAAGCTGGGGGTTTCTGCGGGATCTCGGGTTAGTGTGCGGGATCTTATCCGTGCAGCTGCAGTAAAATCAGCCAATGACGCCGCCACCGCACTGGGCGAGGCCGTTTCAGGATCAGAGGCAGAGTTCACCCGTTATATGACCCGCACGGCGCGGGCCATGGGTATGAACAATACCCAGTTTCGCAACGCCCACGGGTTAACACAATCCGGGCATTATTCAACCGCACGCGACATGGCGCTGATGGGGCAGCGGTTGTTTTACGACCATCCCGAATATTATAATCTGTTCAGCCGCACCCGAACCACCGCTGCGGGGCGTACCATCAACCACACAAACCGTCGGTTTCTGAATGCCTATGAGGGCGCTGACGGCATCAAAACCGGCTATACCAATGCGGCCGGCTTTAATCTGGTGGCATCGGCACGGCGCGGGCAGGAACGGATTATTGTTTCGATGTTTGGCGGCACATCCACCGCGCAGCGCAACGCGCGCGTTGCCGAATTGATGAATATGGGCTTTAACCGCGCACCAAGCACGGCAATGGTTGTGGCCTTGCCACGTATTCATCTGGATGGCGGCCATCCGGCGGCCACACCGGAAACAGGTCTGGTTACGGTTGCAGTTCGCCCCGCCGCGCGCGGTGCGCCGGTTGCGGTTTCCATGGCAAGGGATTTTGACAACGAAGCCCAGTCCGCCGCCATTGCGGCTGCCATTGCTGCGGCCACGGTTGGCACACCGATCAGCCCGGGGCCAATGTTTGTGCGCCCGCCGGGTGCTGAAACAACGGTAATGACACCCCCCGTCAGGCGCGTTGAAACGGGCACATCATTTGCACTGGCCTCGGTTGAGGAAGAACAGGCATCCCCTGCGCCGGTTCGGGCAACCGCACTGGATGCAACCGGCGATTATGCGGTGCAAGTCGGGGCGTTTCGCAGCCGCGATCAGGCAGAAAGACTGTTGATCCAAACAGCACTGGTTGACCTGGATTCCTTTAGCGGCGCATTACGCAGCATTTCACCGACAACCGTTCAGGGTGTTTCAATGTTTCAGGCGCGCTTTGTCGGGATGAGCCTTGGGTCAGCCCAAAAAGCATGCGCACGGTTGCAAGCCCTGCAATCGGATTGTGCGGTTATTTCACCACCAAGCTAAAAGACCGGCTCTGTATAGGCTGGCCAGAATTTTCAGTAAACCCGCCAACTGCCGACTTTTCAGACGTTCAAATCCATGCGGGTTACTTCGTCACCGTCTGAAAGCACTGCTTTCAAATCCCAGATGCAATATCCCGAACCATCATCAAGATTGATGTCGACATTGCTATAGAGGTAACCGATGCCACCCCCCCAAGAAGGCCTGAAACAGATCGCCGCCCCTTATCAGATCGAGACTGGTATCAAGGACCTATCTGCCGATACGCATCTTGCTGAGAACACCGAATGCACAAAGCCAAAACTGGCAGATTTTAAAAATGGCTGACCCAAAGTCAGGTCACTGACAACTTCCGAATGCCCCTCAAAAACTTTCGGGTTTGGGGGATATAAGCCTTTTTCTATCGCAACAAAGGCGTTCTTTCAAAACAGTAAAGCCCCCGACGTTTCCGCCAAGGGCTAAATTTTCAAATCAACAGACCTTTCGGCCGCCGACCTACCAGTCTTCCCGCGTAATCACGCGACATTTCACCGGCAATTTCATCGCAGCCAAACGTAACGCTTCTTTGGCAACAGCCTCGGTCACGCCGTCGATTTCGAACATCACGCGGCCGGGTTTTACTTTGCAAACCCAACGGTCGATCGAACCTTTACCTTTACCCATACGAACTTCGATGGGTTTGGCGGTTACAGGCACGTCAGGAAAAATCCGGATCCAGACACGGCCTTGACGTTTCATGTGACGGGTCATGGCACGACGTGCAGATTCGATCTGGCGCGCGGTTACGCGTTCAGGTTCGGTTGATTTCAGCCCGTAAGTGCCAAAATTCAGGTCAGTTCCGCCCTTCGCTTTGCCGTGGATACGGCCTTTGAATTGTTTGCGGTGTTTTGTACGCTTTGGTAAAAGCATTTTCTAATCTCCTAAAAAGTGGGCTACCCTCAGCGACGCTGCGGACGGCCACCACCTTCTTGCATTTCGGCGATACGGCGATCACGGGCACCTGGATCGTGCTCCATAATTTCACCCTTGAAGATCCAGACCTTGATACCAATGATACCATAAGCGGTCATGCTCTCGGCGTGTGCATAGTCAATATCAGCACGAAGGGTATGGCGCGGAACGCGGCCCTCGGCATACCATTCGGTACGCGCGATCTCTGCGCCACCCAAACGACCGGCGATGTTGATACGAATACCAAGCGCGCCCATACGCATTGCGTTTTGAACCGAACGTTTCATGGCACGGCGAAAGGAAACACGACGCTCCAACTGCTGTGCGATGTTTTCGGCAACCAAAGCTGCGTCCATGTCAGGCTTGCGGACCTCAACAATGTTCAGGTGCAGGTCGCTGTCGGTAAACGATGCCAGTTTCTTGCGCAGGGTTTCGATATCGGCGCCTTTTTTGCCGATGATCACACCGGGGCGGGCTGCGTGGATTGTCACGCGGCACTTGCGGTGCGGGCGTTCAATAATCACGCGGCTGATGCCGGCTTGGACTGCATGCTTTTTCACATAGCCACGGATGGCAAGGTCTTCGTGCAGCAATTTGCCGTATTCCTTGCCTTCCGCATACCAGCGGCTTTCCCATGTGCGGTTGATCTGCAGGCGCAGGCCAATTGGGTTAATCTTATGTCCCATTATGCTTGCTCCTTGGATGTTTCACGCACGATGATTGTCAGCTCTGAAAACGGTTTCAGAATTTTGCCGAACCGGCCACGCGCACGTGGACGCCCACGTTTCAACGTCATGTTTTTGCCAACCCATGCTTCGGCAACCACCAGATCGTCAACGTCGAGACCATGGTTGTTTTCCGCATTGGCAATCGCCGATTGCAGGCATTTTTTAACATCGCCAGAGATACGTTTTTTGGAAAACGTCAAGTCTGTCAGAGCTTTGTCAACGGGTTTGTTGCGAATCATTGCGGCAACCAAGTTCAGCTTGATGCCGGATGTGCGCATCATTTTGGTTTTCGCCATGGCTTCTTTTTCGCCTACGCGGCGAGGATTTTTTGTCTTTGACATGATCTAGCCTCGCTTCGCTTTTTTATCCGCGGCGTGACCGTAAAAGGTCCGTGTCGGGGAGTATTCGCCAAATTTCTGGCCGATCATTTCTTCGGTTACATTTACCGGAATGTGCTTGCGGCCGTTATAAACACCGAAAGTCAAACCGACAAATTGTGGTAGAATTGTTGAACGACGCGACCAGATTTTGATAACTTCATTACGACCGGATTCGCGTGATGCTTCGGCTTTTTTAAGCACATAGCCATCAACAAACGGGCCTTTCCATATAGAACGAGCCATTGCTTAACGTCCCTTCTTTTTGGCGTGGCGAGAGCGCAAGATATACTTGTCGGTCTCTTTGTTGGAACGGGTTTTCGCACCTTTGGTTGGTTTGCCCCAAGGCGAAACCGGGTGACGACCACCCGACGTTCGACCTTCGCCACCACCATGGGGGTGATCGACCGGGTTCATAACTACACCGCGAACCGAGGGGCGAATGCCCTTATGACGGTTACGGCCAGCTTTACCAAGGTTCTGGTTGCCGTGATCCGGGTTTGAAACCGCACCAACAGTTGCCATACATTCTTGACGCACCAGACGTAATTCACCCGATTTCAGACGAATTTGCGCATAGCCACCATCACGGCCAACAAACTGAGCATAAGTGCCGGCAGCACGAGCAATTTGGCCGCCTTTGCCTTGCTTCATCTCGATGTTGTGGATGATTGTGCCAATTGGCATGCCCGAAAAAGGCATCGCGTTGCCCGGTTTCACGTCGCATTTTGCTGACGCGATAACCTTGTCGCCGATCGCCAAACGCTGAGGCGCCAGAATATAGGTCTGGGTGCCGTCCTCGTATTTGATCAGGGCGATAAACGCCGTGCGGTTGGGGTCATACTCAATGCGTTCAACAGTTGCTGGCATGTCCAGCTTGTTGCGCTTGAAATCGACAATGCGGTACAGGCGTTTCGCCCCCCCGCCTTTGCGACGCATGGTTATCCGCCCGGTATTGTTCCGTCCGCCATTTTTGGTCAAACCCTCAGTGAGGGATTTGACCGGGCGGCCTTTCCAAAGCTCCGAACGGTCGATCAGAACCAACCCGCGTTGGCCTGGCGTGGTCGGTTTATACGACTTTAATGCCAT
>JALSGU010000190.1 GCA_026982575.1 Paracoccaceae bacterium
TTGATATCATCATGATGGCCCCAAAAGGCCCGGGCCACACAGTGCGCGGTGAATTCACCAAAGGCGGCGGCGTGCCTTGTTTGGTGGCAGTCCATAATGATGCATCGGGCAAAGCCATGGAAATCGGCCTTTCTTATTGCTCCGGCATTGGCGGCGGCCGTTCGGGCATTATTGAAACCAATTTCCGCCAGGAATGCGAGACTGATCTTTTTGGCGAACAAGCTGTGCTATGTGGCGGCCTTGTCGAGCTGATCCGCATGGGTTTTGAAACCTTGGTCGAGGCCGGATACGAGCCTGAAATGGCCTATTTTGAATGCCTGCACGAGGTAAAACTGATTGTCGATCTGATCTATGAAGGCGGCATTGCCAACATGAATTATTCGATCTCCAACACGGCTGAATACGGCGAATATGTTTCCGGCCCGCGCATCCTGCCCTACGAGGAAACCAAAAAGCGCATGAAAGACGTGCTGACCGACATTCAAAACGGTAAATTCGTGCGGGATTTCATGCTGGAAAACGCGGTTGGCCAGCCCAGCTTCAAAGCAACCCGTCGTATCAATGACGAACACCAGATCGAAAAAGTAGGCGAGACCCTGCGCGCCATGATGCCATGGATTTCAGCTGGCAAAATGGTTAACAAAGAAAAGAACTGATTTCTTTGTTGAAAAAATACTCTGGGGGTGAATGGCCAAAGGCCAGAGGGGGCAAGGCCCCCTACCCTCTAAAATAATCTTGCGCGCCCCGTTCGGGGCGCGTTCCTTTTGATAAGCCAAAAAGGAATGCACATGTTTGATTACATAGACAATTACTGCGAACGTCTTGATCCGTCCTTCTGGGCTGAACCACTAAACGCGGTTTCAAACCTGTCATTCATTCTGTCGGGCCTGCTGATTTTGATACTGCTGAAAAACCATCACACAATGGCCAGCAAAATTCTGGTTACAATATTGCTAAGCATCGGCATCGGGTCATTTTTGTTTCACACCTATGCGCAAACATGGGCCGCGATTGCTGATGTGGTGCCGATATTGCTGTTCATTCTGGTATATGTCTATTTTTCCACCCATGTATTTTTGCAACAATCAAAACTGGTCTCGGCCCTGTCGGTAATTGCCTTTTTCCCCTT
The DNA here is from genome assembly GCA_026982575.1 of Paracoccaceae bacterium. GTDB lineage: Bacteria > Pseudomonadota > Alphaproteobacteria > Rhodobacterales > Rhodobacteraceae > UBA3077. Next base: position 1,130 of record JALSGU010000190.1, read on the forward strand.
TGCCATTGGCACATCGGCGGCAATCAGCGCTTTGTTCGGCCCGCTTAACGGTTCCACACTATATATTAGTGTCGCCCTGCTTATCGGGATTTATGCTGTGGCCACGATCCGCAAAAACCGCAAAACCGCTGCGGGGTTGGCGGTCGGGGCTGCATTGCTGGGGGCTTCAATCGCTTTTCGCAGTGTTGATCAGGCGCTTTGCCAAAGCATCCCGCAGGGCACCCATTTCATGTGGCATTTGCTAAATGGCGTGATGCTGGGCTGGATGATCATGGTTTTGCACAGGTTTACAAAACGTGACAAACATAGCCTTGCGCCAATCCCCCCTGCCCTATAAAACCGCGCCAGATCATCGTTCAAAAATCAGGGACACCTATGTCAATTGACACCAAAACCGCCCGCAAAGTCGCGCATCTGGCCCGCATAGAGGTCGCAGAAACCGCGCTGGAACCCCTCGCAGGAGAGCTTTCCAACATCCTGAATTTTATGGAACAGCTAAACGAGGTTGACATAAGCGGCGTTGAACCGATGACATCTGTGACCCCGATGGCCCTGAAAAAGCGCGCCGATGTGGTAACGGACGGCAATATCCAAAGCAAAATCCTGAAAAACGCCCCTGACACCCGCGAAGGTTTTTTCGCTGTGCCAAAAGTGGTGGAATAGAAAAATGACCGATCTCTCAAAACTGACCATCGCAACCGCACGCGACGCCATGCGCGCCGGTGATCTTACCAGTGTCGAGCTGACCCGATCCTATCTTGATGCCATCGACGACGCCAAAGCATTAAATGCTTTTTCCACCAACACACCTGAAATTGCGCTGGAACAAGCGGCGACCGCCGATACCCGCATCCAATCCGGCAATGCCCCCGATATGTGCGGCATTCCTTTGGGCATCAAAGATCTGTTTTGCACCAAAGGCGTGCAAACACAGGCCGGCAGCCATATTCTGGACGGGTTCAAACCCGAATACGAAAGCACCATCACCAGCCAGTTATTTGATCGCGGCGCGGT
>JALSGU010000191.1 GCA_026982575.1 Paracoccaceae bacterium
GTGGGCATCGGGTTCGGGGTGAACAGGAAAACATCCGGTTTCAGGTTTTTGGTTTCCTTGATCCAGCTTTCCACCAATGAATTGGCCGCGGCTTTGGAGGCACCATAAGCCCCGAAAAACTGCCCGCCTGCACGTGGATCATTGATAAATACCGCCTTGCCTTTGGGTGCCACCCGCAACAGCGATTCTGTCAGGGCAATGATGCGGCTGGTGGCGCGGGCATTGGTGTTAAAACAGGTGTCGAAATCTTTGGCTGTAATCTGAGTGGCGGGCGTTAACAATGGCGCGTGGCTGGCGCAATGCACCAACAGGTCCAGATGGCCCCAGCGTTCATATATCGACAGGCAAAGCTGTTGCAGGTTTTGTTCATGGGTAACATCCATTGCCGCAACAGTAATGGTTTTGCCGTTAGCCTCGATCACATCCGCCAGTTCCTCCAGCCCGCCAAGGGTGCGGGCAACCGCAATGATGTGGTATCCGTTTTCGGAAAGCTCCAGCGCAGTGGCATAGCCCAACCCGCGCGAGGCGCCGGTAACCAGCGCAGTTTTTGTGTTTTTTGTCATTTGCTCCGTTTGCCGCAAAAAAACGATGTTTTCAACGGAAAAATCACGGTGGCCCGATTTCCACACTTGAAATGGGGGGCAGTTGTCTGCACAAAGGCAACAGTTGCTTTTACCAAACCCAAGGGGATTAAAATGACCAATTATATGACTCTTTCGGATGCGTTCTGGCGCTCCAACTCAATCATGCGGCAGATGGTTCTGGTTGTGGCCGGAATTGTATTGATGGCGATTGCCGCCAAGATTAAAGTGCCGTTGCCAAATACGCCTGTGCCTGTATCCATGGGCACATTTGCAGTGCTGACCATTGGCGCGGCTTATGGCCCGCGCTTGGGGCTTGCCACCATCATCGGATATCTGATTATCGGCGCGCTTGGCTTTGATGTTTTTGCCGGTTCCTCTGCTGCGCTGAATGGCTGGACCTATATGACCGGCAGCACGGGCGGATATCTGGTTGGGTTTGTGCTGGCGTTGCTGGTGCTGGCTTATGCGGCAACCAAAGGCTGGGATCGTTCGGCGGCCAAACTTGTTCCGGTTTTGATAATAGCCAACGCGTTTATCTATATTCCGGGCATGGCCTGGCTTAGCTATCTTTATGGCATGGATATTTCCACAGCCTTTGCCAAGGGTGTTGCGCCGTTTCTTATGGGGGATGCATTGAAAATCGCCCTTACGGCAACGTTACTGCCCGCCGCTTGGGCGATTGTAAAACGCATCAAAGGCTAGATGTTTTGAAATAA